>DATNLY010000198.1:0-6841 GCA_035602635.1 Opitutaceae bacterium
TCGGCGTAGCAGAAGCGCACGCCCGCCTTCTTCACGGCGTCGCGGACGGCCTCCGCGTTGCGCCGGGCCCCCTCCCTCATCCGGGCCCGCGGCACGCGCCGGCCGATGGGCTCCGGGTCGCCGGGCTCCCCGAAGTAGCCGGTCAGGGGCTTCTCCATGATGATGTGCTTGCCGGCCTCGGCCGCCCGGATGGCGAACTCATGGTGGAGGGCCGGCGGGACGCAGATGTCGATGACGTCGATGTCCGGGCGCGCCAGGAGCGACCCGAAGTCCTCCGTCACGAAGGGGATCTTCGCCTCGCCCGCGAGCATCTCGGCGGTCTTCCCTGTCCGGGAGCAGATCCCCCGCACCTCGACGCTCCCCGGCGGGAGGCCGGCATAGTTCGCGATGTGCATCCGCGCGCCGAAGCGGGCGCCCGCCAAGCCGATTCCAAGCGCCTTCAGTTTGGTCATCGGGCAATTGTGGAGGCCGGATCCCCGATTGGGAATCTTTTCCACGCCGCGGGGACGGGCCGCCGGGGCCTCATGGCTGGCCCGCGGCCTCCCTGCGCAGCCAGAGCTGGCCGCCCCCTCCGGCGGCGCACATCGGCATCCGCTCCCGGAGAAAGTCATGCTGCCGGTTGTACATGAGCGCAGAGGAGTACATGACCCTGAAGGCCCGGTTGTACATCAGGAAGGCCCGCAGGAGGTAAAGCTCGTTCCAGGCGCGGCCCTCGTCGAACCAGTGCCGCGGGTACTCGAGGTCGACGGTCACGTCGTGGATGTGCACCCAGACCCCGGGCCTGAGCGCGGGCAGCACCCTGAAGAAAAGGTCGTTAACGTCGCTGCCCACCTTGCTCACGTGCGACGTGTCGATGAGGAGGATGTCGTTCGCCCCCAGCGACTCGAAGACACCGTTTGCGACCTCCTGCACGGGTTTATCGATCAGGGTCGCGCCGCTGGTCTCCCCGGGAAGCAGGAGCTCGCGGAACCTGGACATGTCGGGGTCGATGAAGGTGAGCGCAATCCTCCCGCCGAAAAGCGCGTCATTGAGATCCATGATCGCCGCCGAGCTGTGGCCGCAGCCGACCTCGACGATCCGCGCGGGCCGCAGGTGGCGCATCATGCTGTAGAGGATGCAGGCGTCGTGGGGCCCGTACGAGGCGTTCGCGAGGTGGTACCGGCGCCCCGCGGTCGCCTTCTCTGGAAAGGGCATCTCGGGGTAGTATGCCGCAAGCTCCCGCAGGAGCGCGACCTGCCCCTCCTCGTTGAAGTCGACCCCCGGGAACGGCGGCCCGCCGCCTCCGCGGGAGAACGCAGCCTCCACCTCCTCCCTGGACGGGATTGGGGAGTAGAAATGGCCCGGGGCGCAGAACCGGCCCCACCTCTCGAGATCCCCGCGCAGGCCCCGGTTCTCGGATTCCAGGCGGTCCCGCGCGCCGGTCAGCTCGAGGACGGACTTCTCCAGGTGCCGGATTCCCCGCTCCAGGCCCCTGACAAAGCTGAATTTCCGAAGGAGGTATTCCACGGGGTCCATTGGGCTTTGCGCCATCCCATCCCACCGGGTCCGCCGGCACAAGTTTCGAAGGGCGGCGCGACCGGGCTCGCGCCGCGCCGTCCCCGCGGGCAGACTCCGGGCGCCATGCGCCTATTCCTGATCTCATGGGCCGCTGCCGGCGCGCTTGCGGTGGGCGCCGAGCCCCCGACGCCAACGCCGGCCGCGAGCGCCGACGACCTCTACGACGTCGGCAAGCAGCTCTTTGACCAGCTTGCCCCGCCCGAGGTCAAGGAGCAGTACGATTTCCCGACGAGGGACGACTGGGACAGGTTCGCGCCGAGGCTGCAGCATGCGCTCGACGCCAACTCGCTCGAGGAGCTCGCGGCGCTCGAGCCCGAGGCCCGCGCTGCCCTGCAGTCCCTGCCGGGAAACGACGACTACGCCGACTGGCTCAAGCTGCGGATTGACGAGATCGAGGCGGCCAGGGAGGCGGTCGCCCCGGCGCCAGTCCAGCCCGCCGTCCCGGGGCCGTCATCCCGGATTCCCCACTACGACCTCTGGCTCCGGCGGGAGCGCGGGCGCCCTTCGCCGGCCGGCGCCGAGGCGCTCATGCCCGGCCTTGAGTCGGCGTTCGCCGCCGAGGGGGTTCCCCCCCAGCTGGCGTGGATGGCCGAGGTCGAGTCGAACATGAATCCCAAGGCCCGCAGCCCGGCGGGGGCAAGGGGGCTTTTCCAGCTCATGCCCGACACGGCGCATTCGCTCGGCCTCTCCACGATGCTGCCGGACGAGCGCACCAATCCGGAGAAGTCGGCCCGCGCTGCTGCCCATTACCTGCGCTCTCTGTACTTGAAGTTCGGAACATGGCCGTTGGCGCTCGCCGCCTACAACGCAGGCGAAGGACGCGTGAGCCGCCTGATCGCCTCGCGCGGCGCGGCGGATTTCGCGGGTGTGTCGGCGGGCCTGCCCGCGGAAACGCGCATGTACGTCCCCAAGGTCTGCGCGCTCGTCGCGGTTCGCACGGGGATGTTGCTCTAGGAGACCACCAGCCGCCCGGCGCCTCCACCCTCTCGGGCCGGGGGGTTGCCCAAAGTTCAGCCATCCTTCCGGCGACACCAGGACCGGTGGAATACGTAGTTCTACCTTTTGACGCGCGCCCTGGTGCCCACACAATGCCGGAAGATTCTGGTACAGGGGCCGCAGGGAACCGCCCTGCACGACAAACTTCCGGGGGGAACGAATTCGTGCAGGGCGGCCTGCAGAGCCCACAAATAGATCCTCCGGTTTTCGGGAGGATTTCTCGGTGAGTCCTACGCGTCGGGTTCTTGGAGGGGTTGATTCAATCGTCAATCATCGTCACCCCAAAGGCCGTTGGTGGGCCCCGTTTTAGCGGGATTTTTGCAATTCCACGCCGCCCCGTCGCTCATCCCCATTTGCTGATCTGCCGATCCCCGGGGAAGGGCGTGCCCCGCCCGGCCTCGAGCAGCGATTTCAGGCTCAGCATGAAGTATCCCCACTTGCAGGAGCAGTGGGCCATGAACTCGCACTCCCTTCTCCAGCCCCGATGCCCGAACAGCACCACCGACTCCTTCCCAACCCGGCTGATCTCGAAGGTCAGCTCGGTGTTGAGCCATTCGTCGGGGCCCTCGACGCACCTCCAGGCGACGAGCCTTGAGGGCTTCAGCCTGATGACCTCCATCTTCGGCCCGCGGCGCCCGAACCGAAAGTGCATGCGGGCGCCGATCCTCTTGCCCTCCTTGTCGGGACGTGTCCACCAGCCGGCCAGCCCCTCTTGCGCGGTGAGCGCCTTGTAGACGGCGGCAGGCGGGGCCTGGATGCCGACCCGATGGCATATGTTGGGCATGGTGCTTTGTGTTCCCTGTGCCTCCTGTGTTCCCTGCGTGCTTGGATCCGGCTTCCGGCCTAGTGCTTCCCGGGTTCCGACTCGATGAAGGACTTCAGGCGCCCCAGGGCGCTCTCCCATTGGGCGGAGACCACCTCAAGGTACCTCCTTGCCTCGTCAAGCGGCCCGGGCTCGAGTGCGAAGCGCATTTCGCGGCCGTGGCGCGTGCCCTGCACGAGTCCCGCGCCCTCGAGGACGCGCAGGTGCTTCGTGATCGCCTGACGCGTCATCCTGGACCCGTCGGAGAGCTCCGATATCGACAGCTCCGAGCCGTCGCAGAGCCTCCCGACCAGCCGCAGGCGGGTCTCGTCTCCAAGCGCCGCAAAGACGGGAGACTGCGGCGGCCGGCCTGGCGGCGCCCCGCGCTTGCGCCTAGTCGACATGGCCCTTGAGGTTCTGCAATTGGGCGACCCAGCCCTCGGTGTGCCTGCGAAGGGCCTCGGCCCGCCTGCCGGCCGGAATCCTGTCGAACCCCGACTCCGTCACGGTGAGGAGCGTGCCCCCCTTGGACTCCGCCAGCCGGAACTCCACGAGGGTCGGGCTCTCCTTCGAGTAATCCACGCTCGGGTCCACGGGATACGGATGCCATGTGTAGGAGAACAGCCGCCCGGTCTCCATCTTCACGACGGTCGCCGCCAACTGGATCTGCACGCAACCTGGGCCGGTTATCTTGCCGGCGGTCGTCTTTCCCGGGACGAACGGCCCGTCCAGGCTGGCGCCGAACCATTGGCCGAACTCGGCATGGTCGGTAAGGGCCCGCCAGACTCGCGAGACGGGCGCCTTGATTTCGATGCTCTTTTCAATGCTGTTGGTGTTCATAATGCAACTTATAGGTTGCATGTTTCAGGTGCATCCTGGATATGCAACCTTTTTATTGCATAAATTTTCGGGCCCGACTCTCGATGCCCGGCCCCTCACGTCAGGCTAGAGCCAAGGACGCCAACTCTCGACCGAAGCCTGCAGGGACTTGATCTCGTCGGGCCGGAGTTCGGCCAGGGGCGGGCGCACCGGCCCTCCCGCCAGCCCGACCATGCCCATCATGGCCTTCATCGCCGACACCTCGTAGCCCTTGCGCCGCGCCCGGAGCGCGTAGAGCGGGACGACCAGCCCGTCCATGAGCCTCGTCAGCTCCTCGGAATGCCCGGCGGAGGCCAGCTCGTGCAGGCGAAGGGAGAGCCTGGGCGCCACGTTGGCGATGCTGGAGGTGTAGGTGCGCACCCCCATTGAGTAGTACGCCGGGACCATGTCGTCGCCCGCGCCGCCGATCCAGTGCAGCCGGCCGCCGAGGTGCTGCTTGATCATCTGGTAGCGGCGGATGTCGCCCTGGCCGTCCTTCCACGCGATGAGGCTCGGGATATCCCGCGCGATCTTTTCCACGAGCGAGGCCGTCGGGGCGAACCAGTCGCGGCTGTAGATGATGAGGCCCAGCGGGGTCGCATCGGCTATGCCCTTGTAATAGGCGACGATTCCCTCCTCCTCCATGCTCTGGTAGTACGGGGGAAACGCCAGTATCCCGTCCACGCCCGCCGCCGCGGCCTGCCTCGCGAGCTCCGCGGCGATAGGCGGGTTGAAGCCCGTTCCCGTGAGCACCGGCACCCTGCCCTTCACCTCCTCCACCGTCGCCTTCACGACGGCCAGATGCTCCTCCGGCGAGAGCGAATGGATCTCCCCCGTTCCGGCCGGGGCCACGACGGCGCAGACGGGGTGCCTGAGGAGCGAGCGCAGGTTGGCGCGCAACCCGTCGAGGTCCAGCGACAGGTCCTTCCTGAACGGCGTCACCGGGAATGAAATGACGCCGTTCAGCCTCTTGCGGAGTTCAGCCGGTTGCATTGCGAAGGGTGGTTAGCAGACGGACGCGGGCTTTTCTACCCATTTCAGCGGACCATGCACGGGCGCTTGGGATCGAACCTCCAGCCGGGAACCAGGTGCTGCATCGCCGCCGCGTCGTCGCGCGCGCCGAGCCCCTCCCTCCTGTAGAGCTCGTGCGCCCTCTCGACCTCGACCATGTCGACCTCGACGCCGAGGCCGGGGCTGTCGGGCACGGCGACACTGCCTCCCGCGATCCTGGGGGGCTCGCGCGTCAGGCGCTGGCCGTCCTGCCAGATCCAGTGCGTGTCGATGGCCGTGATGTCGCCAGGCGCGGCCGCGGCGACGTGCGTGAACATGGCGAGCGAGATGTCGAGGTGGCTGTTCGAGTGCGAGCCCCAGGTCAGGCTCCCATGGTCGCGGCACAGCTGGGCCACGCGCACCGAGCCCTGCATTGTCCAGAAATGCGGGTCGGCCAGCGGGATGTCGATCGCCCCGATGCGGATGGCCTCGTGGAGCTGGGGCCAGTCTGTCGCGACCATGTTCGTCGCGACCCTGATGCCGGTCGCCCTGCGGAACCGCGCCAGGGCCTCGAGGCCGGAGAGCCCGGCCTCGGCGCCGCACGGGTCCTCGGCGTAGGCCAGGACACCCCCCCTGCCCCCGCAGAGCGAGACGGCCTCGGCGAGCGACCATGCGCCGTTGGGGTCGATCGTTATCCGAGCCCCGGGAAACTTCGCCGCGAGCGCGTCGACGGCCTCCATCTCGCGCTCGCCGGCAAACACGCCCCCCTTGAGCTTGAATTCCCCGAACCCGTAGCGCGCCTGCGCGGCCTCGGCGAGGCGGACGACCGAGTCGGCCGTCACCGCCTCCTTGTCGCGAAGGCGCAGCCAGTCGTCCCCCGCGCCGGGCGGCCCGCGGTAGGGAAGGCCCGTCCTCCCGCGGTCGCCTATGTAGAAGAGATACCCGAGCACCGCGACCGACGCCCGCTGGATGCCCTCGCCCAGCAGCGCGGCGACCGGCACCCCGCGGAACCGCCCGATCAGGTCAAGCAGGGCGGACTCGACCGCCGTGACGGCATGGATCGTCGTGCGCTGGTCGTAGGTTTGGACGCCGCGCCCGCCCGCGTCGCGGCCGGCGAAGCGCTCCCGGATCGAATCCAGGACCGCGTGCTGGCTTCCTATCTGCCGGCCGACGACCATGGGCCTGGCCTCCTCGAGCGTCCGGCGGATTCCCTCGCCGCCCGGGACCTCGCCGAGGCCCGTGTGGCCGGCGCTGTCCCTCAGGATGACGACATTGCGCGTGAAGTACGGCGCGTGCGCGCCGCTCAGGTTCAGCAGCATGCTGTCCCGTCCAGCGACCGGGATGACGAGCATTTCGGTGACAACCGGGTCGCCCATGGATGGCGCCAGTGGATAGCGGAGCGCGCCGGGTCAATCAAGCGCCCAGCCGGAGCCATCTCCGGCATTGACCCGGGCGGGCTTTGGAAACGGAATGCGCGAGGCAAAGAACGACGCTTGCAAAACGCGGCCGCAACCCCCCCGGCACTGGAACGCGGCCTGCGAAAAGCCTACTGGCGGCTGCTTCCGCTGCTCTTCGTCTGCTACGTCGTCGCCTACATCGACCGGGCGAACGTCGCGATCGCAAAGCTGGCCATGACCC
>DATNLY010000200.1:0-2841 GCA_035602635.1 Opitutaceae bacterium
GGCCGCCGTCGCGGCCGTCGTCTCGACACGCTCCTCGTCGAGGCCCCGCTGTTCGCGCAGCATGGCGAAATATCTCACATTGACGGTCTTCACGTTGCCCTGTGGTTCCTCCTGCCCCCTGTCTTCTCCAGGAGCCGGATCTCCCTGATCACGATGCCGTGGGTCGCCGCCTTTCCCATGTCATAGAGCGTGAGCGCCGCGATGCTCGCGCCGGTCAGGGCCTCCATCTCGACGCCGGTGCGCGCCTTGGCCCGCGCCCGGCAATGGATCTCGACCTCCACGGAGCCGTCCCCGCGCGGGGGGCGCGCCACGATCTCGACCCTGCAGTCGTCGAGCGGAAGCGGGTGGCAGAGCGGAATGAGGTCCGGGGTCCTCTTGGCCCCCATGATTCCCGCCAGGACGGCGGACTGGAAGACCGGACCCTTGGGCGTCGCTATCTCGCCCTTCTCCAGGAGCCCGGCCAGCGCGGGAGGCAGCACGACGATCGCGACCGCGTGGGCGGTCCGCAGCGTCACGGGCTTCGAGCCCACGTCCACCATCTGGGGTCGGTTGCCCGCGTCGATATGCGAAAGGCTGCGTTTTGGGGCCATCGGTGGTCTGACGGTGGGTCCTCCCTCCCTGGGTTTCAACCGTAACCCTCCGGCGGCCCCACTCAAACCCAGCTCCAGTACGGCGCCACGTAGCCCGCATGGAAGTCCGCGACCTCCGCCGGCAGCTCGACGAACCCGTCGGTGTCCACCAGGCCCGCAAAATCGCCGGAGGAGCCCACGGCGCACGGTGTCGCGAGCAGCTCGGCGTGCGGACCGCTTGAGACCCGCACGGGCAGCAGGCACGCGAGCTTCGGCTTGAACGCCGCCGGTTCCGCGAGGGCCGCCCGGATGCGCGCGCGGGGAGTCATTCCGCTCGCATGGTCGAGGGCGGGCAGGACGTAGCGATGAAGGCACGTGTAGGCCGAGACCGGGTTGCCCGGCAGCGCGAACACCGGCGTGAGCCTGCCGCTGAGGCCGAACCAGAAGGGTTTGCCGGGACGCTGCGCGACGCCGTGAAAAATCTTGCGGACGCCCTGCCTGGCCAGCTCGGCCGGCAGGAAATCGAACTTCCCCTTGGAGACGCCTCCCGTGATCAGCACGACGTCATACTCGGCGAGGATGTGCCAGAGCATGTGCTCGATCTCGTGCCGGACGTCCCGCAGGTGGAAGCGGTCGGCCCGCGGATAGCCCGCCCTGATGAGGGCGGCCCTGATGGCGTGGTCGTTGCTCCGGCGGATCTGGTGCGGGGCGACCAGCGCATCGACCTCCACCAGCTCGTCGCCGGTCGAGACAACGGCCACCTTGGGAGAGTGGGCGACGGTGAGGGAGGGATGCCCGCATGCCGCGGCGACCGCGATCTCGCGCCCGGTGAGGCGCACGCCGGCCCGCACCACCACCTCGCCCGCCTTGTGGTCGGACCCCCGGCGATGCACATGGAGGCCCGGGGCCGGGATTTCAGCGGAGGCTGAAATCACGGCCGATTCGCCCTCGCGGGTCGCGTCCTCGTAGGGGACGACGCAATCCGTCCCCTCGGGAAGGACGGCCCCCGTCATCACCTCGATGCATCCGCCGTCCGCATCGCCCAGGGTAAACGGTCTCATGCCGGCCGCCTGGGTCGCCTCCACGCGGAACCTTCTCGCCCCGCTGGCGAATGACGGGGAGCTCAGCGCGAAGCCGTCCATCGTGACCCGGTCGAAGGGCGGCAGGTCCCTGTCGGCCCGCAGGTCGGCGCGCAGCACCCGACCATGGGCGTCGGAGATGCCGCAGTCCTCCCTGTGAAGGAGGGGGATGGCGTCAAGGATAAGCTTCTCGGCGGCCTGCGGCGTGATCACCCGGCAATGATATGCCACAAATCCCTTCTCGCGAAATAAAGATTTCGTGCTCTTTTGTTCAGCTCCATGGCCGCCCCACGCGACACCCTCGGCCGCCCGATCCGCGACCTTCGCGTTTCCGTCACGGATCGGTGCAATTTCCGATGCCCGTACTGCATGCCCAGGGAGGCGTTTGGGCCAGATCATCCCTTTCTCGCCAGCGGCCTCCTCATGACCCGGCAGGAGCTTGTGCGGATCGTGCGCACTTTCGTGGCGCTGGGCGTCCAGAAGGTCCGGCTGACCGGCGGCGAGCCGCTCCTGCGGGGCGACCTCCCGGCGATCATCCGCGCGGTCAAGCATGACCTGGGGGTTGCCGACGTGTCGCTGACCACGAACGGGTGGCTGCTTGAAAGGCAGGCGGCCGCGCTCCGCGCGGCGGGCCTGGACCGGATAAACGTTTCCGTCGACTCGCTGGACGAGGCGACGGCGGGCAGGATGAACGGCCTCGGGTTCAGCGTCGGCCGGGTCCTCGACGGGATAGACGCGGCGGCGGCCGCGGGCCTGCCGGTAAAGGTCAACTGCGTGCTCCAGCGCGGGGTGAATGACTCCGAAATCATTCCCCTCTGCGAATACTTCAGGGCAAGGGGGCACACGCTGCGCTTCATAGAGTTCATGGACGTGGGCACCACGAACCACTGGTCCCACTCGCAGGTCGTTCCGGCGCGCGAGATCGTCAAGCGGATCTCCGCCGCGTGGCCCCTGGAGCCGGTCGAGCCGGCCTACCGGGGCGAGGTTTCCGCCCGCTATCGGTTCGCCGACGGGCGCGGGGAGATCGGAATCGTGAGCTCCGTCACGGAGCCCTTCTGCAGGAACTGCAACCGGGCGCGCCTCTCCGCCGACGGGAAGCTCTTCACGTGCCTCTTCGCGGCGACCGGGTGGGATGTGCTTGGCCGCCTGCGGTCGGGTGCGGACGACGACGCCCTCTCCGCGTTTGTCGGGGG
>DATNLY010000215.1:0-7891 GCA_035602635.1 Opitutaceae bacterium
CGGAATTGTTCACGGTTGCGCCGATGATGAACGACGCCCCGAGAACGCGCCTGGCCCCGCGCCAGTCGGCGTCCAGGCTCCCCAGGTGGACGCCGTCGGCGCCGGACTCCCTGGCGACCTCGACGCTGTCGTTGACGATGAGGATGGCGCCGTGCCTGCGGCACACGTCGGCGGCCGCCTTCGCCTCGGCGAGCCAGGCAGGGCCGGAGGCGCCCTTCATCCTGAGCTGGATCCAGCCGGCCCCCGCGGCGCACAGCTCACGCACCTGGGCGGAATGAGGCTGCGCCAGCCCGTCCATTGTCAGGCACATCACGGGAAAATGCCCCTTGGGATCAAGCGGCATGGCAGGTGGCTCCCAGTTTCTCCGAGGCGCCGAGTATCCCGGCGAAGGCCCGGACCGGGTCGGGACCGTTCCAGACCGCGCCCATGACGGCCGCGCCGTCGAAGCCGAGCTCGCCGCAGCGCCCGAGCCGCTCGGCGGTGACCCCGCCGATGGCCAGCACCCGCGCCGACCCGCGGTCGTCCCTCTCCTTGAGGATTCGCTGCAGCTCCCTCCACGGAAAATCCGCGGCCGGCCCGTATCCCGGCTTCGTGAGCGAGGGGAAGACGGGCCCGAACAGGACCTGGCCGAACGACCGCAGGTATCGGCGGAGCCTGGGCAGGTCGTGGCAGGATCGGCTTTCGCCCTCCGCCCTCTGGGAATCGCCCTTCTCGTGGCGTCCGCCGAGGCCGAGCGTCGCGACGAGCGCGTGGTGCTGGTGGAGCACGAGCCTCGGCCGCCACGCCACGGGCAGGGCGCGCAGCCAGGCCTCGAGCTCCCTTTCCGTCCAGGAGGGCTTGCGCACATGGTAGCGCCAAAGCCCGGCCGCGAGGAACCCCTCCATCGCCGGCAATTCGCGCGGATCCGTGGACTCTGGCGAGATGACGGCGATCTGCATGGCTCCTAGCCTCCCTGCGTGGCCCGGATGACGAGCACGCGGTCCCCGCCGGCGAGCTCCCGCGATTCCCATGCCGCGCGCGGCACGACCGTTCCGTTCACGGCCGCGGCGACGCCCCTCTTTTCCGCCAGCCCGAGCTCGGAGAGGAGCCCGGCCAGCGTGGCGGGGCCCGCGAGCGCGTGCGGGCGGTCGTTCACGAGGACCTCGAGCGTTGCGGCGGCCGCGCTCATGGTGCGGCGCCGACGTAGATCTCGCCGCCCTTCTCGCGGAACTCCTGGGACTTCTCCCGCAGGCCCGCCTCGATCGCGGCCTCGGTCGTCAGGCCCTGCTCCTCGGCGTAGCGTCGGACGTCGTCCGTGATCTTCATGGAGCAGAACTGCGGGCCGCACATGGAGCAGAAGTGCGCGGTCTTCGCCGCGTCCTGGGGGAGCGTGGCGTCGTGGTACTCCCGGGCCCGCTCCGGGTCTAGCGAGAGGTTGAACTGGTCCTCCCAGCGGAACTCGAAGCGCGCCTTGGAGAGCGCGTTGTCGCGGTACTGCGAGGCCGGGTGGCCCTTCGCCAGGTCGGCCGCGTGCGCGGCGATCTTGTAGGCGATGACCCCGGCCCGCACGTCGTCCCTGTCGGGCAGGCCCAGGTGCTCCTTGGGGGTCACGTAGCAGAGCATCGCCGTCCCGTGCCATCCGATCATCGCCGCTCCGATCGCGCTCGTGATGTGGTCGTAGCCGGGGGCGATGTCGGTCGTCAGCGGCCCGAGCGTGTAGAAGGGGGCCTCCTTGCACCAGTCGAGCTGCTTCTCCATGTTCTCGGCGATCATGTGCATGGGGACGTGGCCGGGCCCCTCGCACATCACCTGGACGCCGAGGTCCCAGGCGCGCACGGTCAATTCCCCCTGCGTCCTGAGCTCGGCGAACTGGGCCTCGTCGTTCGCGTCCGCGATGGAGCCCGGCCGGAGCCCGTCGCCGATCGAGAAGGAGACGTCGTAGGCCGCCATGATCGCGCAGATGTCGTCCCAGCGGTCGTAGAGGAAGTTCTCCCTGTGGTGGGACAGGCACCACTTGGCCATGATCGAGCCGCCGCGGCTCACGATCCCGGTCATCCGCCGGGCCGTGGACGGGATCGCGCGCAGGCGGACCCCGGCGTGGATCGTGAAGTAGTCGACGCCCTGCTCGGCCTGCTCGACCAGCGTGTCCCGGAAGATCTCCCAGGTCAGGTCCTCGGGCCTGCCGCCCGCCTTCTCGAGCGCCTGGTAGATCGGCACCGTCCCGACCGGGACGGGGCAGTTGCGCAGGATCCACTCGCGAGTCTGGTGGATGTTGCGGCCCGTGGAGAGGTCCATGAGCGTGTCGCCGCCCCACTTGACGGACCAGCGCATCTTCTCGACCTCCTCGTCGATCGAGGAGGCTACCGCCGAGTTGCCGATGTTCGTGTTGATCTTCACCAGGAAATTGCGGCCGATAACCATCGGCTCCAGCTCCGGGTGGTTGATGTTCGCCGGGATGATGGCGCGGCCCCGCGCCACCTCGTCGCGGACGAACTCCGGCGTGATCTCGCGCGGGACCGAGGCGCCCATGCCCTGGCCCGGGTGCTGGCGCCAGAGGGAGTTCCTCGGGCCCGCCGCCGTGAGCTCCATCAGGTCCGCGGCGCTCTGCAGCTTCGTGTTCTCGCGGATCGCCACGTACTCCATCTCCGGCGTGATGATCCCCCTGCGCGCGTAGGCGAGCTGGGACACGCGCGCCCCGGGCTTGGCCCTGAGCGTTCGCCTGGAGCTCCGGTCGAAGAACTTGATCGGGTTTCGCCGGCCCTCGCTCTCGGCCTGCTCCCGGTGCCTCTCGGAGAGGTACCCGTCGTCGATGGGGTTGACCGCCCGCCCCTCGATCTGCTCCACGTCGCCCCGCTCGCGGATCCAGGCGTCGCGCAGGGCGGGCAGGCCCGTGCCGGGGTCCCCGTGGAACTGCGGGTCGCCCCAGGGCCCCGAGGTGTCGTACACGCGCACGGGCTCGTTGGGCACCTCGGTCCCGTTGGGCAGCCGGGTGGGGGAGAGCTGGATCTCGCGCATCGGGACGCGGATGTCGCCGCGCGAGCCTTCCGCGTAGACCCGGCGTGATGAGGGGAAAAGCCGGTGTCCGGCTGTGGCGGCTTCGGTGGATGGGGGCATGGGAGGGAAGGTTTGCAGCCGCGGCCCGCGCCGCCGACCGGGTCACAGATCCCTCCGCGTGCCGCGGACGGCCCTGTTTTCCCTACGGCGTTGTGAGACGCATCAGGTTCGAAGGATTCGGTGGCGGGTCTTGCCAGCGTCTCAGCCCAGGGCCCCGGGCTCTCCTAAACGAGGATGCGCCAACGGTACCCCGGGGCGGGGCGTTATCAACTGGAATCGTCGCCCTGCCGTGAAACGCAGGCCCCCCGGGGGCGTCATAAGGTTGCAACAGCAACGCCGCATCATATGTCTATCCCGCAAATGACCCACGAGCGCCCGTGCTGTGGAGTGTCCACGAACATCGAGGATTATTTGCTCACCCGACGCAGGTTCCTGAACCGCGTCGGCATGGGCCTCGGGGCCCTGGGGCTGACGACCATGCTCGACCCCCGGGACCTGTTCGCCGGCACGGCCGCCGACGGGGCGTCCGCCTCCGCGAACCCGCTCGCGCCGCGCTCCCCGCCGCTGCCGGCCACGGCCAAGGCGGTCATCCACATCTTCGCCCAGGGCGCCCCCTCGCACATCGACACCTGGGACCCGAAGCCGGAGCTCGTCCGGATGGACGGCAGGACGATCGGAGACAGCGGCGTCGCCATGGGCTCGCCGTTCAAGTTCACCCCCATGGGCAAGTCGGGGACCGAGGTGAGCGAGCTCTTCCCGGGGATCGGCCAGCACGTGGACGACATGGCGGTCGTGCGCTCCATGTACACGGACATCCCGGCCCACGAGGTCGCGACCGTGTTCATGAACACCGGCTCGCTGCGGATCACGAAGCCGAGCATGGGGTCCTGGGTCGTGTACGGGCTCGGGACCGAGAACCAGAACCTCCCGGGCTTCATCGCTCTCCGGAGCGGCGGCCTGCCCTCCGGGGGCGCGGCGAACTACGGGTCGGCCTTCCTTCCCGGCGTCTTCCAGGGCTCGAGCGTCAACACGCAGGCCGCGAACGTCCAGCAGATGATCCAGAACATCCGCAACCCCTACATCGGGACGGCGGAGCAGGTCCGCCAGATGGACTTCGTCAAGCAGATGGACGAGATGCAGACGAGGGAGCTCCAGCGCGACCAGGTGCTCGAGACCCGGCTCCAGTCCTACGAGATCGCCTTCAAGATGCAGGCGGCCGCGACCGACGCCTTCGACCTTAACAAGGAGCCCGAGGCCATGCGCCTGGCCTACGGGAAGACCCCCCAGGGAAACCAGATGCTGCTCGCCCGCCGGCTGGTCGAGCGCGGCGTGCGCTTCGTCCAGGTCTGGCACGACGGGTGGGACCACCACCAGGATCTCCAGGAGCGGATCACGAAGAAGGCGAAGGAGATCGACCAGCCCGTGGCGGCGCTCCTCGCCGACCTGAAGCAGCGCGGCCTCCTCGACACGACGCTCGTCCTCTGGGGCGGGGAATTCGGCCGGAAGCCGACGCGGGACCGCAACGGCTACGAGAACCCCGGCCGCGACCACGACGCGCGCGCGTTCTCGGTCTGGCTCGCCGGCGGCGGGGTCAAGGGCGGTACGGTCTACGGGGCGACGGACCAGTTCGGCGCGGAGGCGGTGACGGACAAGGTCCACGTGCACGACCTCCACGCGACGATCCTGCGCGCCCTGGGCTTCGACCACACGAAGCTCACCTACCGCTTCAACGGGCGCGACTTCCGGCTGACGGACGTGGCCGGCAACGTGGTGCAGCCGATCCTGGCCTGATGAAGCGGATCGGCAAGGCGGCGGGGGTCCTCGCGGCGGCCGCGTTCCTGGCACCGGCGCTGCGGGCGGCGATCACGCTCACGCAGGCCGCGCCGGCGCAGGCGCCCGCTCCGGCGGCCTCCCCGGCGGACCTGCAGTTCTTCGAGGCGAGGATAAGGCCGGTCCTCGTCGACCGCTGCTACAAGTGCCACAGCCACGATGCCGACAAGATCAAGGGCGGGCTCATGCTCGACACCCGCGAGGGGATGCTCCACGGGGGCGACACGGGGCCCGCCATCGACCCGGGCAAGCCCGAGGACAGCCTCATGATCGACGCCATAGGCTACAAGGACGCGGACCTGCAGATGCCGCCCAAGGGGGACAGGCTCCCGGACGGCGTGATTGCGGACATAACGGAGTGGATCCGGCGCGGCGCCCCCGACCCGAGGACCCTTGTCGCCAAGGGGAGCTCGGAAAGCTACGGCGGCGTGGGCCGCCAGCACTGGTCGTTCCTTCCCGTGCAGAGGCAGGCCGTCCCGGCGGTGTCCGACCCCACCTGGTGCAGGACGCCGGTCGACAACTTCATCCTGGCGAGGCTCGACGAGAACGCGATGAAGCCGAACGCCCCGGCCGACAAGTACACGCTCATCCGCCGCGCGACCTTCGACCTGACCGGGCTCCCCCCCACGGAGGCCGAGGTGCAGCGGTTCCTCGTGGACGACTCCCCCGAGGCGTGGGCCAAGGTCGTCGACCGGCTCCTGGCCTCGCCGCACTACGGCGAGCGCTGGGGGCGGTACTGGCTCGACGTCGCCCGATACGCGGACACGAAGGGCGACACGCCGCCGCGAGAGGACCCGAGGTACCCGTTCGCCTGGACATACCGGGACTACGTGATCGGCGCCTTCAACAGCGACAAGCCGTACGACCAGTTCATCACGGAGCAGCTGGCGGCGGACCGCCTCCTCGACGAGGCGCGCAGGAAGAGCCCGAACCCCGACTCGGTGGACCAGTCCTCGCTCGCCGCGATGGGCTTCCTGACGCTCGGCAACCGCTTCGAGAACAGCACGAACGACATCATCAACGACCGGATCGACGTGACGACGAAGGCGTTCCTCGGGCTCACGGTCTCCTGCGCCCGCTGCCACGACCACAAGTTCGACCCGATCCCGACGGCCGACTACTACTCCCTCTACGACGTGTTCGCGAACACCGTCGAGCCCAAGGAGGACGCCTGGCTCCGCCCGGTCCCGAGGACCCCCGAGCTGACCGACTACCTCACGCGGATGCAGGCCGCCGGCCAGCAGAAGGCGGGCGTCGAGCGGGAGTTTGTCGAGCTGCGCCGCTCGGGCCTGCCCGAGGCGGAGCGCGCCGCGAAGAGGCGCGAGCTCCAGAAGCAGCTTTTCCTCGCGAACAAGGCGCTTGCCGACCTCGAGTTTCTCCCGGCCGCGCCGCCCAAGGCGGATGTCCTCGTCGACGCGAGGAACACAAGGGACTATCCCGTGCTCCTGCGGGGCGAGGCCGGCAGCAAGGGGCCCATGGTCACGCGCCACTTCCTGAGCATCCTCTCGGCCGACCCCAAGCGCCCGACCCCGTTCACGCACGGAAGCGGCCGCCTCGAGCTCGCCCGCGCGATCGCGAGCCCGTCGAACCCCATCACGGCCCGGGTCCTGGTGAACCGGGTCTGGCAGGAGCACTTCGGCACCGGGTTTGTCTCCACCCCGGACGACTTGGGAAACCAGTCCGCGCCCCCCACCAACCCGGAGCTCCTGGACTACCTCTCGATGAGGTTCATGCAGGACGGCTGGTGCATAAAGAGCCTCCAGCGGCTCATCATGCTCAGCAGCGCCTACCAGGAGTCCAGCGCCGGCAACCCGCAGTACGCCGACAAGGACCCGGACAACAAGCTCCAGTGGCGCTACAACCTGCGCCAGCTCGACTTCGAGCAGATGCACGACTCGATCCTCGCCATCGCGGGCACGATCGACCTGACGATGGGCGGCCGGCCGGTGCCCATAGGAAGCGAGGGGTTCGCGACCCGGCGGGCGGTCTACGCCTTCATCGACCGGCGCAACCCCGCGGAGATCCTGACCCAGTTCAACTTCCCGAACCCGAGCGTGCCGACGGGCAAGCGGTTCCTCACCCAGGTGCCCCAGCAGCAGCTCTTCCTGATGAACAGCCCGCTCGTCATCGAGACGGCGCGCAAGCTCGTGCACAGCCCGGACTTCATGTCCATGACGACGGATGAGCTGCGGGTGGCCTCGCTCTACATCTCGCTCTTCCAGCGGCCGCCGACCCCCCAGGAGATCGCGCTCTGCCTCACATACGTCGAATCAAACCCGGGCGGGACCTCTATGGACACGCCCGCGCAGACCGCGCAGTCGCAGAGGATGACCCAGGTCGCCGAGCGGCAGGCGCAGGTCGCGGCGAACGTCGCCGTCAACCTGAGGAGGAAGAACGCCCCGCAGGTGGAGCCGGGCGCCGGGGCGTTCAAGAGCCGGGCGCCGCTCGACGCATGGACAAAGCTCGCGCACGGGCTCTTCCAGACCAATGAGGCGATGTTCCTGAACTGACGCAGCAAGGGGCCAACTGCTTGTGCGAATTCGGCCGCGTGCCGGGACTGAGGGTGGAGAACTGGCAGGGCTGACCCCGGCCCTACTGCAGGAAATACCACGGCATCGAGAGGGCGCCGCCGCGGACGCCGACAAGGACGACGCTGCCCTCCGAGTGCGCTTCGTAGAACGATCGCCCGACCGAGACCTCCTCCTCATCCTGCCCGCCGAGCCAGGGGCCGAGCGAGACATAGTAGCTCGTGTGCTTGCCGGTGCTGATCCGCCGCGAGACCACCTCGGTGCGGTGGATCGCCGGGACCGAGCGGTCGAAGTCGCAGTTCAGGAAGAGGACGAGCCCGTAGCTCTGCGCGAGGCAGGCCAGGCACAGACCCAGGAAGGCGCCGGTCCTTCGGCGGGGGGTCCGCGGCGGAGCCCAGCCAGAGGATCCCGATGAGGAGCGCGCCGAGGAGGGCGAAGGGCGCCCAGAACCCGGACCAGCCGAGTATGTGCCAGTCCTTGAACTGGCGGAACGCCAGGGC
>DATNLY010000219.1:0-8747 GCA_035602635.1 Opitutaceae bacterium
CAAACCCCCAACCCCACCCCCGCCCCATGAAGACCTGCGCACTCTACGGCTTTGCCATCGCGCTTGCCGACTCCCTGCTCATCCTCGCACTGTTCTTCCTCGGATTCCACTCCGATCCCGAGAAATTGCAGGCGGCGAAGATGATAGGGGGGCTTGGCGCCCTCGCCATCGGCATCACGTTCACGGTCCTCGGCGTCAAGGCACGGCGCTCGGAGGTTCCGGAGACGGAGGCGTTCGGGTACGGCAGCGCCCTGGGCGCCGGCGTCCTGGTCTCGCTCGTCGCCTCGGTCCTCATGGCGGCCTTCAACTATGTCTACGGCGCCTTCATCAACCCCGGCCTATCCGACATCATCATCCAGGACCAGGTGGACAGGATGCAGGCGAAGGGGATCAGCGGCAGCCAGGCGGAACAGGCGGAGAAGTTTTTCCGGTTCTTCATGTCCCCTGGTGTTTATGCCGCCTACATGCTCGTTGTCGGATTCATATTCGCGGTGGTCCTCTCGCTCATAATCGCGGCGTTCCTCAAGCGCCCGGAGCCGGCCGCTCATCCGACGCAGCAATGAGGGGACCAAGGGCCAAATGGCCGGGAATGCGTCCAGGGTGTTGGTGGCTGAAGCCCTTGCCCTGGGCGGAATTGGGGAGGTTGCCGCCGGCTTGTACATGGGGTGTACCCCGCACTCGCCTGCAACCAAAGCCGGTTGCAAGCCGGCAGGACCGCAGTTAAACTTCCGCACCATGATCGATACATTCAAAAAGACTCTTCTTGCAGGACTTGGGGCGGCGGTCGTCACCAGTGAACGGGTTCAGGCGGGCCTTGAGGACTTTGTCCGGCAGGGCAAGATCAGCGCAACGGACGCCCGCGCGATGGCGGAAAAGATCGCCGGCGACGGCAAGCGCGAGTTCGAGGACGTGAGCGCGAAGCTCGGCGACAAGGTGCGCGAGCTCATGGCCCATACCGAGCACAAGCATGTCGCCAGGATAGCTGCCCTCGAGGCGCGCATGGACGCGCTGGAGGGGAAGCACGAGAAGGCCGCCAGGCACAAAGCCAAGCCGTGAAGCGGTTCGACTTCCTGGCCCACGGGGTGCGGGCCGCGGAGATCTTCTCGATTCTGGCACGCAACGGCTTTGCCGACCTGCTCCAGCAGGCCGGCGCGCCGGCCAGCATGTGGCGCAACATCGTGCCGCACACGACGCATCCCAGGTCGCCCCACGAGCGGATCCGCATCACCCTGGAGGAGCTGGGCCCCACGTTCGTCAAGTTCGGCCAGGCGCTGAGCATGAGGCCCGACGCCCTGCCGGAGGGGCTGATCCTCGAGCTCAGGAAGCTCCAGAGCCATGTGAAGGCGCTGCCCCTAGCGGAGATGATGCCCGTGCTGGACGAGTCCCTGGGCCAGCCGCATTCGAAGGTGTTCGAGGAGTTCGACGAGGCCCCGGCCGCGTCGGCGTCGCTCGCCCAGGTGTACGTGGCCCGCGTGCGCGCGGACGGCCGGAAGGTCGCCGTGAAGGTCCAGAAGCCCGGGATCTCCCGCAACATTGAGATCGACCTCGACCTCGCGGGTTGGGTCGCCGGCCAGCTCCACCACAGGAGCGCAACCCTGCGGCCCTACGACCTGCCGTCCATCGTGGAGGAGATCCGCAACGGCATGCTCAAGGAGCTGGATTTCCGCATCGAGGCGAGGAACCAGCAATATTTCAACACGATCAACCCCGATCCGGACAAGGTGTACGCCCCTGCCGTCCTTGTCGACCTGAGCTCGGAGAAGGTGCTCGTGACCGAATGGGTGGACGGAACCACCGTGGGCACTTCGAAGCTTCCCGCCGAGCGCCGCCGCGAGATTGCCGCCAACGGCGCGACCTCGCTCATCCGCCAGGTGCTGGTCGACGGGTTCTTTCATGCCGACCCGCACGGCGGCAATGTGATCGTGGCCAAGGACGGAAGGCTCGCGTTCATCGACTGGGGGCTTGTCGGCCACCTCACGCGCAGGCTCCGCGGCGCCCTCGGGGAATTCTGGATAGCGTCGGTTGAGCAGGATTCCGAGAGGATCGTGCGGATTGCGGCGGACCTGGGGCCCTCCGCGGCCCGGCCCGACCTTCGGGAGATGGAGAAGGGGGTGATGCTCGCGCTGCGCGAGGAGCTCAATTTTGTGACCGGCCGCCAGGAACTTGGGCGGGCCATGCTCCGGCTGCTCTACATCCTCGGAAAGAACGGCATCCCGCTCTCCCGCGACTTCTCCCTGACGGCGAAGGCCGTCCTCTCGATTGAGGAGATAGGCAAGATGCTCGACCCCGAGTTCGACCTGCGCCCCTACGCGCAGCCCATCCTCGAGCAGCAGAGGCGCGACCGCTGGAGCCCGCAGATGCTACTGAGCCTCGCGGGGGACTTCGCGAGAACGAGCCTGCGCGGCATGCGCGAGCTTCCGTCGGAACTGACGCGGTTCATGAGACGCCTTGAGCATGACAACCTGACCGTCAACTTCCAGCACAAGGGGCTCGAGCACCTCGAGGAGACGATGGGCACGGCCGCAAACAGGGTCACGCTTGGCGTGATCGTGGGCTCCCTCATCGTCGGCTCGTCCCTCATCGTGACGACCGGCGCCGGGCCGCGGCTGTTCGGCTATCCCGCCCTGGGGATCATCGGCTACCTGATCTCCGCGGTCGTAGGGCTCTACATCGCCTATGACATCATGAGGCACGGGCGCCACAAGTGACGCGCCCCGGGCGCCGTCAGCCCGCCGGGATGAGGAATTGAAACTCGGTCCCTCCCTCAGGGCTGCTGGAGCATGCGATGCTCCCCCCGTGGGCGACCACTATCTCGCGGGCAATTGTCAGGCCTATGCCCGCGCCCGGCTTTGACTGGCCGGGCACCCGGTAGAACCGGTCAAACAGCCGCCCCACGGCCTCGGAGGGGACGCCACCGCCCTCATCGTGGACGGAGAAGCGGACGAAGCCCAGCGGGGCGGATGTCGCGGCGAGCGTGATCGTCCCGCCCTCCCCGGAATACTTCGAGGCATTGGAGAGCAGGTTCATGAACACGTGGCGAAGCCTGCCCGCGTCGACGTTCACGTCGCCAAGGCCCGGCTCCTCCCGGACCACAAGCCGCTGGCCTGCCGCGGATATGAACGGGCGCGCCTCGTCGGCGATCCCCCCGAGGAGCGCATCGACCGGCGTCCGTGCGCGGTCGAGCGCGGCCGCGCCCGCCTCAAGGCGGTTGAGGTCCAGGAGGGAGTCCAGGATCCTAAGGAGTCGGTCGGCGTCGTCGCGGGCGGACTCGAGCATCTCGCGCTGCGCCGGCTCGAGCGGCCCAAGCGTCCTCTCCAGGAGGAGGTACACCGCCATCCGCAGGCCCGTGAGCGGGGTCTTGAGCTCGTGGCTCACCGTGCCCACCAGGTTTGTCTTCGCGTCGTCGAGTAGCCGGAACTTGGTCACGTCCTGGAGAATGACCGCGGCCCCCCTGAACTCCGTCAGCTTGTCCCCGATCGCCAGGATGCGCGGCAAATAATGGCGGTCCTCGCGCCCCACCCTGAAGGTGACCACCCGGCTGTAATCCGTCGGCAGGTAGTGCTCGTCCGTCGCAAAAACGGATGCCAGCCGATCGGCGAGCGCGGCAGGCAGCCCCCCGGAGAACTCCGGCAGCTTCGAGAGCTCAGCGGCGGCGGGGTTGCGCACCTCGATGTTCCCCTCCCTGGAAACCACGAACAGGGGGTCGGGCGCCGACGTGAGCGTCGCCTCCATGGTGCGCTGGGTCCTGAGCACCCGCGCGACGGTGGCCTCCCTGTACTCGCGGAGCCTCACCGCCATCGCGTTGAACGACCTGGCAAGGCTGCCCAGCTCGTCGCCGGAGAACACCGGAACCGTCGTGTCGAGATTACCGGCCCCGAGCGCGTTCGCCGAGGCCGTAAGCGCCTTGATCGGCTTAAGGAGCGACGACGCCACCAGCCATGCCATGAGTGCCGACACGGCAACGGCCGACCCGATGAAGACCGTGAGCACGCCAACCGCCGTCCTCGCGAGCTGCTCGGCGCGCGCCTCCGTCTCGCGCGACGCCGCATAGTCGCTCGCGGTCAGCCTATCGATGGCACTCAGCACCCGGTAAAGGGAGTCCTCGTTCGCCTGGATCTCGCCCAGCGAGATGGCAACGCCCCCGGAGAGCACCCTGTCGCAGCGCGCCGAGAATTCCTGGAACGCCGTGTCGAGCCCGCCCACGAGCGCGGCCCTCGGTGTCCCGGCGGAGCTGCCCGACTGCGACATGAGCTCGCGGGTGAAGGCCTCCCTGCGCGTGTCGAGGGCGCGCCTGGCACCGATCGGGTCCGCCGCCTGCGCGAACGCGAGCGCATTTGACATGAGTATCGCCGAAGTGCGCATGTCCTGGCAGCCGAGAGCCGCGCGGTAGTCGGCCACCAGGTCGCCCTGCAGGGGGCCCGCCAGCTGGCGGCAGACATGGATCGCATAGGCTCCCGTGCCGACCAGCACCAGGAGCAGGGGCAGCAGCCCGAAAAAGAGGCGGGTGCGGAGCATGCCCGTGGATTCGGGTCAGTGGAGGCCCAGCTTGACCCGCTTCCGGTAGAGCGTCGCCGGGTCGATCCCGAGCGTGTGCGCTGCCTCGTCCAGGCTGCGGGAGACCGCCAGGGTCCGGCGGATATGCTCGACCTCAAGCTCCTCCAGCGTGACGCGCGAGCCCACGGCGAACGTCGGCATCGAGGCCGCGGTGAGCCCGTCCGGCAGGTCCGCGAGCTCAATCGCTTCGCCCGGGGCGAGGATGACGGCCCGCTCGATCACGTTGCGAAGCTCGCGCAGGTTGCCGGGCCACGGATAGGTCGCGAATGCGTCTGCCACGGCCTTCGAGAAGGCCATCCGGCCCTTGCCCGCCCGCGACGCGAAATATCGCCGCGCCCCCTCGGCCAGGCGCATGATGTCGGCCGGCCGCTCGCGCAGCCCGGGGAGGGTCACAGCTATCACGTTGAGGCGGTAGAAGAGGTCCTCCCGAAAGCGGCCGGCCTTCGCCTCGGCCGCAAGGTCGCGGTTTGTCGCGGCGATTACCCGCACGTTCGCCCTCCTGGTGTGCGCCTCGCCCACCCGCTCGTATTCGCGCTCCTGCAGGAGCCTCAGCAGCTTGGGCTGAATCTCGAGGGGCATCTCACCTATCTCGTCGAGATAGAGGGTTCCCCCGTCGGCCGCCGCCACCTTTCCGAAGGTTTCGCCGATCGCGCCCGTGAACGAGCCCCTGGCGTGGCCGAACAGCTCGCTCTCGAGGAGTTCCCGCGACAGGCTCGGGCAGTTGACCGTCACGAACGCCTCCCCTGCGCGGGCGCTCCGCCTGTGGATCTCGCGCGCAAGGACGCTCTTGCCGGTGCCGCTTTGGCCCAGGATCAGGATGTTGGCCGGGGTCTCGGCCGCCTTGAACGCCGTCTGCAGGGCGCGGATCATCAGGGGCTCCGCGGACTCGAGGTCGACCGGGGGCGAGCCGGACGCCAGGTCGCTCTCGAGCGCCTCCACCCTCCGCTCAAGGGCGTGCGCCTTCGCGACCTTCGCGAGCACGGCGCGGATCTGGTCCGGAGTGAACGGCTTGGGAATGAAGTCGAACGCCCCCCGGCGCATCGCCTCGACCGCGGTGGCAATGTTGGCGTAGGCCGTGAAGAGGATCACCGCGGGGGACGGACGGGCCTTGATCAGTCGGCCGAGCACCTCGAGGCCGTCGTCGGCCCCGAGCTTCAGGTCCAGGAACACGGCGTCAAAACCCTCCTCCTCGACCGCCTTTACGGCCTTGGCCGCGTTCGGGGCCTCGGACGCCGAATGCCCCGCGGATTCGACCGCGATCCGCGTGGTCTTCCGGATCGAGGGTTCGTCGTCAACGATAAGGACGCGCATGGCTTGAGACCGCGGAGTCTGGCCCGGAAGGGCGGCCGGGCCAATGACAAACGCCGCAGCCGGGCCCGGCAGTTCTGCCCCGGAAAAAGCCAAGGCGGGACCGCTTGCGCGGTCCCGCCAGGTCCAGCTTCAACTAGGTGATCCCACGGGTTTTCACCCATCAGGATTGCACCCCGGATTCGACAGCGCGCGGCGCACCGGGTTCCCATTGAAAGCTTGCCCTAATCCGGGCCCGCTCTGAGCGTGCGGAAAGCCCCCGACCATGCCGCCCAAACCCGCAAAACCGGCGACCGAAGCCCTTGTCCCGGCAGTGTCGGCGCCTGGCGTCGCGCGCATCACGGACCTCGAGATAAAGGACGCCCAGCTGATCTTTAGCGCCGTCTGGCAGCGCCTTGAGGAGGAACTTGGGCTGAAGGGCCTGCGCTTTCCCAAGGAGATCATCCTGCTGGGGGGCGCACCCGGCGCCGGCAAGGGCACGAACACCCGGTTCATAGCCAAGACCCGCGGCCTGACCTGCGGCCCGATTGTGATCAGCTCCCTCCTCGATACCCAGGAGGCCCGCCGCCTGAAGGACGCCGGAAGCATGGTGGGCGACCGCGAGGTGATAGACCTCCTGTTTCACAGGCTCCTGCTGCCCGAGTACCGCGACGGCGTCATCCTTGACGGGTTTCCCCGCACGAAGGTCCAGGTGGAGTGCCTCAAGCTCCTGGTCGACAAGATGCATTCGCTCCGGCGCGAATTCTACACGACGCCGCTCGGGCTTCATTTCCGCCAGCCGACGATCCACATCATGGTGCTCTTTGTCGACGAGGCCACGAGCGTCGCCCGCCAGCTCAGGCGCGGGGTCGAGGTCCGGGCGCACAACAAGGAGGTCCGCCGGACCGGTATCGGCACCCTCATCGAGGGTCGCTCCACGGATTTTGACAGGGCGCTCGCCCAGCGCCGCTACCGCGTGTTCAAGGAGCAGACCTGGGAGGCGCTCCAGGAACTCAAGGAGATCTTCCACTACCACTTCGTCAACGCCCAGGGGACGTTCGCGGAGGTGGAGCAGAACATAATCCGGGAGCTCGAGTACCAGAGCACGCTGGAACTGGACCCGCGCACCGTGGACCGCCTGCGGGGCATCCCGGTCGCGAGCGAGATCGTCGTCCATGCCCGCCAGGAGCTCGTGCGGCGGCTCGACTCCTACGAGTTCGAGCACGCCGACCTCTTCAGCAAGGTCGCCGTATTCGTCGAGCGGAAGATAATCCCGATCGTCCTGCGGCACGCGATCTCGGGAACCGCGCTCGTGAACACCGAGGACCCGATCCTCGACGATCCGCTCGCGCTCGCCATGCTGATCGACATCTTCTCCGAGCGCGGCTACCACGCCGCCGTCGACCTTCACCGGATCGAGGTCCCCGAGCGCGTCGACCTGGAGACCGGCGCGGTCTCCTGCAGGACGAAGAAGGTGTACCGGATACAGATACGGTTCACCGGCTCGGAGATCCGGCGCGGCTGAGGCCTATTCGTAGCGGAGCGCCTCTATCGGGTCCAGGGAGGCGGCCTTCCACGCGGGATAGAGGCCGAACACGATCCCTATCACCGAGCACACAATGACGCCGGTCGCCGCCCAGCCCCACGGGAACACGATCGTCGCCGAAAGGACAACAGCGAGCACGTTCCCGGCTATGGTGCCGAGCAGGATGCCAGCGATGCCTCCCGTCAGGGAAAGAACCACGGACTCGACCAGGAATTGCGTGAGGATGACGACCTTCCGAGCCCCGACCGCCTTGCGGACGCCGATCTCCTTGGTCCGCTCCGTGACGCTCACGAGCATGATGTTCATGATCCCCACCCCAGCGGCGAGGAGGGCGATCGCGCTTATGATCAGCGCCCCCACGCTCACGGTGTCGGCGATCTTTGCGAACGCGGCGATCAGCGAGTCGTTCGAATAGATCTCGAAGTCATTCTCCTGCTCGGCCCGGAGCCCGCGGGCGACGCG
Source organism: Opitutaceae bacterium (assembly GCA_035602635.1). GTDB lineage: Bacteria > Verrucomicrobiota > Verrucomicrobiia > Opitutales > Opitutaceae > Palsa-1447. Next base: position 7,850 of record DATNLY010000219.1, read on the forward strand.
CATCATCGCGATCCCGCGGTCAAGTGTCTCGCCGTATTCCAGCTGCGAGGGGGCCTGGGTGGCGATGTTCACGCTGTATTTCTCCTCACCGAAGTCCGCCATGAACCTCGATATGGGGATCATGATGATGTTGTCCTCGTTTTCACCGAAGGAGGTCCCCTTGGAGGCGAAAGTGCCGATGACCGTGTACGTTCGACCGTTGGCCTTAACGCGCTTCCCCAATGGCTCCTCCGATGGAAACAGGCGGGTGATAAGTTCCTGGCCGATGATGGCGACGGGCCGCCTCAGCTCCACGTCCTCGGCCGTGAAGTTGCGGCCGGTCCCGATCGCGAACTGGTTGGTCGTCAGGAAATACTCGTTCGTGCCCCCGAAGGTCACGTCGGGCGTCGTCTTGTGGCCGTTGTAGGTCGCCTGCACGGGCGGGTTTCCGTTGGTGAACGACTTCAGGCACACCGTGCTGGAGCCCCCGCGCATCAGCTCGATGTAGCGGAGCGCCTCCGCAAGGGTGAACCGCCGGCGCGCCGCGTACTTGTGCTGCTCGCTGCCGCTCACGACGATGCCGATCGGCCACTTTGCGAACTGGAATATGTTGGAGCCAAGAAAACTCAGCCCGGTCTCGATCGAGCCGCGCAGGGCGGAGACGGCGGTCATGACGCCGATGACCGAGAACACGCCGATCGTGATTCCCGACATCGTGAGGAAGGATCGGAGCTTGTTCACCCCGAGCGACCCAAAGGCCATCCTCAGGATCTCATTCATAACGGAGGGCAACCACGGGATCGAGCTTGGAGGCGCTCGCCGCCGGAAGGTATCCCGAGAGTATCCCGGTCGCGACGGAAACGAGCAACGAGACGACAACCAGGCCGGCCGAGAACTCCAGGGGGAACGCCGGGAAGGC
>DATNLY010000220.1:0-4818 GCA_035602635.1 Opitutaceae bacterium
GACGCGGCCACGCTCGCGGACGGTGCGCCCGATCCCGAGGCGGTGTGGGAGCAGCTGCGCAAGGTGTACGATCCGGAGATTCCCGTGAACATCGTGGACCTCGGCCTCGTCTACTCGATGGAGGTCGAGAAGGGGGACGACAACGCGTTCAGGGTGAACGTGGCGATGACGCTCACCGCCCCGGGTTGCGGGATGGGGCCGGCGATCGCCGAGGACGCCAAGGGGAAGATCCTGCTTGTCCCCGGGGTCGGCGACGCCGACGTGAGGATCACCTGGGATCCGCCGTGGAACCAGTCGATGATCAGCGAGGAGGGCAAGATGAAGCTCGGCCTGGTGTGACCTTCTACGAGCAGCTCGTGGCGCTCGAGAACAAGGGCGTTTCCTTCGTCCTTGTGACCCTGGTCGACGCCGTCGGCAGCACGCCCCAGGACGCCGCGGCGAAGATGCTCGTGACCGCGGAGGGCATAAGGTGCGGCACGGTCGGGGGCGGAAAGGTCGAGGCGGCGGCCCTGAGCCTCGCGGCGGAGATCCTGGCAAAGGGCGACGCGAGGCCCCGCTTCGTGAACTGGACCCTCAAGGGGGATGTCGGCATGACGTGCGGGGGATCGGTCAAGTTCTACTTCGAGCCCCATCCCGCGTCCGGGCCCTGGAATATCGCGGTCTTTGGCGCGGGCCATGTCGCCCAGGCGCTGATCCCGGTCCTTGTGCCTCTCCCGTGCAGGATCACGTGCGTGGACGCGCGGCCCGAGTGGCTGGAGCGGATTGCGAGCGCCCCCAACCTGCAGGTCGTCCACGCGGAGTCCCCGGAGAGCGTGGTGCCCTCGCTTCCGGACGGCGCATTCCTGGCCGTCATGACGATGGGGCACGCGACCGACCGGCCGATCCTGCGCAGGGCGCTCGCGGAGAGGAATTTCCCGTTCATCGGGGTCATTGGCAGCGACTCAAAGGCGGAGGTCCTCCGGCGCGAGCTCGCCGCCGACGGCGTGTCACCGGACCTGGTGTCGAGGATTCACTGTCCTATCGGACTCGATTTCGGGACGAACCATCCGCACGAGATTGCGATCAGCATCGCTGCGCAGCTCCTGACGGAGCGCGACCGCGTGCTGGCGCAAGCGTAGCCCCGTTCACTTCTTCCGGTTCCTCGCGAAGGATGGCCGTCTTTGCCGTCGATTGCTGGAACAAGGGTGGTTGTCGCCCCGCCACCAAAGGAGTTCCCGGCCTCATTCGGGCCCTCTAAATGAAATACCTAGCTTGACCAATTCCCACATGGTTAGATCACACCAAGGGATGCTTTATTTGCTCATTGTCAACCGGTTGAGCAATGCCGCGCTTCAACTTGTTATCTTGTTAACAGTCCCGAAATAGCTAACCTTCTATGACCAATCAGGAAGCGATCAATCACCCGGTTTACATGTCTCCCGAAGCGAACCAACTCCTGCGGCGCCTGGCAAAAAGATATGTGTGGTGGAAGACGCCCGAAGAGTCCCTCACGATGCCCCGGCGACTCATCGCCCAGGTGATGAATCTGGGAGAATTTGGCGACGTAAGCGAATTGGCCCAAACACTGGGCGATGAAGACCTGCTTGATGCACTCATTCACGCGGAGCCAGGCCAATTTTGCGAACGTTCGTGGGAGTATTGGCATTACAGGCTGGGTTTGGCCGAACCGGACAAGGTTCCAGCCTTGCCACGCAGGGCCTTCGCTTGATGCGGAATTTTTCGCCGCGTAGCGACATCCTTCCGCCCGGACAGAAACGGCTATGGCAGGAGCTTCGCCCAGCCCAGGGGATTGGGTTCGTGCTCTACGGAGGCACCGCGATCGCCTTGCATTTCGGCCATCGCCAATCTGTCGATTTTGATTTTTTCACGGATAGGCCGCTCGACAAGGATGAGATCAGGAGAGTCATGCCGTTTGCGGGCTCAACAGGAGTCGTCGTGCTGCAAGACCAGCCAAATACCTATGTCATTCTGACGGCGGGCGATGGGGTCAAAGTGTCCTTTTTCGGCGGACTTGAATTTGGTCGAGTCGGGGAGCCGGAACTCACCAATGACGGCGTCCTTCAGGTTGCCTCACGTGAGGACCTCTTGGCCACCAAGCTCAAGGTGATCTTGGACCGCGTTGAAGCGAAGGATTATCGCGATATTGCAGCCCTTATTTCCGCGGGAACCAGCTTGGAGATCGGCTTGTCGGGCGCGACTGCCTTGTTTGGTCCATTCTATCCGCCGGCAGAGGCACTGAAAGCGCTCGTGCATTTCAAGGGCGGTGATTTGGAGACCCTTTCGCCGCCTGAAAGGCGGATACTGATCGAAACGGTGAGCTCTGTCCGGAACTTGCCGACTGTCTTCACGGTATCGAAGCAGCTGTCAGCCTGACGCAGCGAGATTCCTGGCTGCTTAGGATCGGGAGGGAGTCAGGAAAGGCGGTTCGCGATCGCCGCGAAGACGGCCTCGCATGTCGCGGGCGACGCGAGCGGAACCTCTCCGCCCCGGATTCCAAATGCGGCTACCGCGTCGCGGATCGCCTCCCTCACCGAGAACGCCAGCATGAGCGGCGGCTCGCCGGAGGCCTTGCTCCCGTGGATCGTCCCCTCCTGCGCCGCCTTCGGCAGCAGGGTTATGTGCATCTCGATCGGCGCGTCGCTGATCGCCGGGATCTGGTACGTGCTCGCGCCGTGGGTCATGAGCCTGCCCTGCTTGTCCCAGAGGAGCTCCTCGCGCGTCAGCCACCCGATTCCCTGGACTATCCCTCCCTCGATCTGCCCCAGGTCGACGCCCGGGTTGAGCGAATCGCCGACGTCCTGGACGGCGTTTATCCGGACGACCCGGTGCATGCCATTGTAGCCGTCGACCTCCACCTCCGCGACCGCCGCCCCGCATGCAAAGTACTGGAAGGGCCTGCCCGAGGCCGTGGACCAGTCCCAGTGGATCCCGGGGGTCGCGTAGTACCCCGTCGCCGAGAGGCTGATGCGCTCCTCGTGCGCCCGGGCGCAGACCTCGGCGAAGTCGGCGGACGCCCCCGACCCGCGGACCGACACCCTGCCGTCGGCGAACTCAACCCTCGACGGGGCGACTCTCGCGCCCGCCTTCCTGGAAAGTATCGCGGCGGCGACGGGAGCAAGCCTCTCGCGGAGCGCCGCGCAGGCGTTGCGCACCGCGGCCGCGTTCAGGTCCGCGCCAGAGGATGCCGCCGTGGGCGACGTGTTGGGCACCTTGTCCGTCGACGTGGGCATCATCCGCACGCGGTCCGCGGGAAGCCCGAGCTCGCGCATCGCGACGCCCTGCACCTTCGTGTGGAGCCCCTGCCCCATCTCCGTGCCCCCGTGGTTCACCTGCGCCGTCCCGTCCGTGTAGAGGAGGACAAGCGCCCCGGCCTGGTTCAGGTGGGTGCGCGTGAATGAGATCCCGAACTTGAGCGGCGTGACGGCGAGCCCGCGCTTCACGCGGGCATGGGTCCTGTTCCACTCGTCCACGGCCTTGCGCCTCTCGGCGAAGCCCGCCTCCGCCTGCACCTGCCCCCAGATGGCCTGCAGGCGGTTGTCGCCGATCTCCTGGAGGAAATGCGTGGTGTTGGTCTTTCCCTTTCCCCGGTAGAGGTTGCGGCCCCGGACCACCTCGGGCGCGAGCCCCAGGCGGCGGGCGACCCGGTCGACGATCTCCTCCATGACGAGCATCCCCTGGGGGCCCCCGAAACCGCGGAAGGCCGTGTTGGAGGCCACGTTTGTCTTCGCGATCAGCCCGGTGAAGCGCACGGCCGGGATGTAGTAGCTGTTGTCGAGATGGAAGAGGGCCCGGTCGAGCACCGGCTGGGAGAGGTCGATCGACCAGCCTCCGTCCGCGTAGAGGTCGACGCCCGCCGCGAGGATCATCCCCTCGGCGTCGTAGCCCACCGAGAACGCCGCGTGGAACGGATGGCGCTTGCCCGTGATCATCATGTCCAGGTCCCGGTCCAGCTGCATCCGGACGGGACGGCGCGTCTTCAGCGCGGCGAGCGCCACCATCGCGGCGAAGGCGTTGCCCTGGGTCTCCTTGCCGCCGAATCCGCCCCCCATCCTTGGCGACTGAACGACAACCTTGCTCCTGGGATCGCCGATCACGTCGGCGACAATCGCCTGGATCTCGGTCGGATGCTGGGTCGAGGAGCTGACAAACACGCTGCCCGCCTCCCCCGCCTCGGCCCAGGCCGCGTGGGTCTCGAGGTAGAAGTGCTCCTGGCCGCCGAATGAAAATTCCCCCTCCATCGAGAGCGGCGACTTTGCAAGGGCCGCCTTGCAGTCGCCCCGGGCGAGAGTGTGCGGCGCCGAGTGGTAGCTTCCCTTGGCGATCGCCTCCCCTATGCCGAGCAGCGGCGGGAGCGGCTCGTACTCCACGAGGACGGCGCCCACTGCGGCGCGGCACGCCCGGAGCGAGTCTCCCACGACGAGCGCCACCACCTGCCCGTGGTACAGCACCTCCGTGTCCGCAAAAAGCGGCTCATCGTGGCCCGTGCCCACGTTGTTGTGCCCCGGGATGTCCTCGGCCATGAGGACGGCGGCGACGCCGGGCATCGCGCGGGCGGCGGCCGCGTCCCTCTTCAGGATTCGCGCGCGGGCGTGCGGCGAGCACACGGGCCAGACGTCGAGCATCGGCCGGCGCTGGGCCGTGTCGTCGGCGTAGAGAGCCCGGCCCGAGACATGGCCGACCGCGCTCTCATGCCGGAGGGCCCGCGACGCGTCGGCCGGGAGGGAGTTCGCCCCCCTCCTGAAGTCGAGGGCGCTGTCCTGGGCGAGGCTCGTGTCGCCCGAGGCGAACTTCTCCCAGAGGCTCACGATGAGGCCCCTC
>DATNLY010000226.1:0-6459 GCA_035602635.1 Opitutaceae bacterium
CCGACCTCCGAAATGCCAAGGAATCTCGCCATCATCACGGGTGCCTCCGCCGGAATCGGAGAGGTCTTCGCCCGCAGGCTCGCGGCCGACCACGACCTGCTTCTGGTGGCCCGGCGGAGGGACCGCCTCGAGAAGCTCGCCGCGGAGCTGGCGGCAAACTCGGGCGCCAGGGTCGATGTCCTGTCGGCCGACCTGGCGGACGAGGCCGGCATGGAAACGGTTGCCGCCCGGATCGCCGCGGAGCCGCTCCTGGCGCTCCTCGTCAACAACGCCGGCTTCGGGAGCAGGGGACTCTTCTGGGAATCCGAACTGGGGGATGCGGAGCGCATGCACCGCCTCCACGTGATGGCGACGCTCAAGCTCAGCCATGCCGCCCTTCGCAACATGGTGCCGAGGGACGCGGGCGCCATCGTCAACGTGGCCTCGGTCGCGGCCTTCGTCCGCCGGGCGGGCTCCTCGAGCTACTCGGCGACAAAGAGCTGGATGGCGGTGTTCTCGGAGGGCCTGCACCTGGAGCTCCGCAGCGTCGGCTCAAGGGTGTCGGTGCAGGCCCTCTGCCCGGGATTCACCTACTCCGAGTTTCACGACATCCTGCAGGTCGACCGGAAATCCATGGCCCCGGCTTCGTTCTGGCTCACCGCGGACGAGGTGGTCGAGGCGTCCCTTGAGGGCCTTCGAAAGCGGAGGCTCTTCGTCGTTCCCGGCCCCCAGTACAAGATCCTGACGGCGCTCTTCACCAAGCTGCCCGTCGGCCTTCGCCTGGCGGTCGAGGCCGGGCGCGGCAATCCCACCCCGGCGCGCGGGGCGCCCCGGGGGGGCCGATGAGCATGGCACGCACGCGGCAATGACGGCCCAAATGCGAGCATCCTCGTCCACGGGCGCGCGCCCCCCTTCGTTACAACCCCGCGAAGGGGCCGGAGCAGCTCGTCTTTCGGCATCAGTCCTGCTTACCTTTCCCGGGTGAATCCGCCTTCTCCAGCCCCCATGCCCAAGGCGGCCTACAGCCTTACGAAGATTGTGTTCACGCTGGGCCCGGCCACCGAGGACGAGGGGATGCTTGAGAAGCTGATCCTTGCCGGGGCGGACGTCTGCAGGCTCAACATGGCCCACGGCGACGAGGCCTGGACGCGCACCATGATCCGCAGGGTGCGCGTGGTCTGCGCGAGGACGAAGCGGGACATCGCCCTCTTGATGGACATCAAGGGCCCCGAGATAAGGACGGGGGACCTGCCCGCTCCCGTCGACCTGGTGTTCGGACAGATCATTGACCTGCTGCCCAAGCCCGGCGCCGCCGAGGACGGGATTCTCGCCGTGGGCGTCAATTACCCCCTGATGGGGGGGGACGTCTCGGTCGGGACCACGATTCTGGTGGACAGCGGACTCATCCGGCTCGAGGTGCTGAGCACCTCGAGCGAGCGGGTGCGCTGCCGCACGACCGTGCCCGCGCGGCTCACCGGCCGGCGCCACCTCAATCTGCCCGGGGTCAAGGTGAGGCTGCCGGCCCTGACGGCAAAGGACCGAGCCGACATCGCCGTCGGCGTCGAGGAGCAGGTCGACTTCTTCGCCCTTTCGTTCGCTCGCGAGGCGGACGACATCGACATACTCAGGCGCCTGCTGACCGACATGAAGAGCCACGCGAAGATCATCGCGAAGATCGAGGACCAGTCGGGGATCGCCAACCTGGACGAGATCATCGTGGCCTCCGACGCGGTCATGGTCGCGCGCGGAGACCTGGGGATCGAGGTGCCCATGGAGGACCTGCCGCTCATCCAGAAGCGCACGGTCGACGCCTGCATCCGCCACCGCAAGCCGGTCATCGTGGCCACGCACCTGCTCGAGTCCATGATCCTGTCGCCCGTGCCGACCCGGGCCGAGGTGAGCGACATCGCGGGCGCCGTGTGGTCCACCGCCGACGCCATCATGCTCTCGGGGGAGACGACCACCGGAAAGTACCCGCTCGAGTGCGTGCAGTTCATGAAGCGCGTCGCGGGCCGCGTGGAGGGAAGCGCTTCGAAGGGATACAACGCCTCCCTTCCGCTGAAGACCAACAAGGACCGGCTGCTCAGGTCCGCGGTCGTGCTCGCCCAGGAGCTCGGGGACGCCGGGATCATCGTGTTCACCCGCAACGGGCTCCTGCCCCAGGCGCTCGCCGCGCTGAGGGCGTGGCGCTGCCCGATCTACGCCTTCACCGACGACCCGCAGGCCCTCAGGCACATGCTGCTCATCTGGGGCGTCGAGCCGTTCCTCGTGGAGTTCACGCCGGATCCCGAGGAGACGATCAGCGGCGCGTTCGCCTACCTCCTTCGGCGCGGGTGGGTCAAGACGGGCGACTGGATGGTGGTGGTGACCAATGTCATTGTCGGCAAGAAGACGATCGACTCGATCCAGATGCGCCCGGTCGAGTGAGCGGACCCGTCAGCCGCCCTTTTTCCCGCCCGCTTCCTTGCGTGTGGCCGCCTTGACCAGGAGGTCGGTCCACTGGCCCGCGTCGATGTGGGCGACCGTGCCGCCGAAGTGGAGGGCCTGGCTTAGCACCGCGTAGCCCAGCTCGTCCCTGCGGGGCGACAATAGCCCGGCCTTCGACAGGAGCTCGGCGGTCTTGCCCTGGGCGCTTAGCTGCAGGTCCACGCTGAGCGCCTGCCCTGGGAGGGAAAGCCCCTTTTTGCAGGCGATTCGCCCCGTCCCCAGGAGGCGCACCTCCGGGGAGATCATCTCAATCCCGGCAAGCAGGATCGCCCCGTCGGCCCCGCGGACGGCGGTGATGCTCACCTTGTCGAACCCGATCTCCGAGATTTGATACGTGAGGTCGAGGACCGCCTCGGTCGTCTTGCTCAGGGAGGTCTTGCCGGAGTCGAGCACGTTGCGCTTCGCCCCCACGACCGAGCCGACGGCGTAGCCCACGGTGCCGAGCGTGTCCGAGACGGGCGACGAGGGCGCCTCCGGCAGCGCGTCGGCGACGTCCGCCGCCAGAAGCCGGACTATCCCCGCCGTGCTGGTGAGCCGCAGCTCCTCCTGGGAGCGGCCCTCCAGGTCCACCAGGTTTTTCCCATATCCCGTGAACGTCCTGGCCACGGAAAACTTGCCCTCGAACATCGCCTCCCCGCCGCGGTGGGCCGGGGCGAACAGCGACGCCGCGTCGGCCTCGGTGCCGTCCGCGGTGGCCTTGAGGCTGTAAGGATGCTCCGAGCTCGCGTCGAATTCAACGGACCCCTTCACGCCCGTGAGGGCGTGCCCTGCCGGGCCGCCCCGGCCGCCCTCAAGCTCGATCGACCCGTGCTCCAGGGTGAACGTGCCGCCCACATCCACGAGCTCGCCGTCGTCGCTCCTCAGGTGGCCGATCGAGGCGCTCACGCGCCCCGTCCAGTCGCCCCAGAAGGGAGTCCGGTCGCGCCCGGGCGCGCTGCCTGCCGGAGCAAGCGGGGCCGCGAGCCTGAGAAGATCCCCGAGCGCGACGCTCTTTCCCGTCACTGCGAGATCGACCCACGGGCCGCCGCTGTCGGCGCCCGACGTCCCCTTGATGGAAATGTCGGAGGCCCCGGGGCCGGAACCCATCCTGACCGGAGCCTCGAATGTGACCGCGCCGCCCGGGTCCAGATCCGCGCCGACGCTTGCGGAGAGGGAGTGCGCGGGATCATGCCCGGCGACGGCCAGCGTGGCGTCCACGTGGGTCGCCGCGCCAACGCTCGCCGAGAAATCCCCCGATGCCGACCGTCCCGTCATCCACCCGAGGGCCGGGGCAGCATGACCCGCCGAGGCAGCGTCCATGTCCGCCTCCCACTTCGCCGTGACCGTGATCGGCTGGTCGGCGCCCGCAGGACGGCTCGCCTCTCCCTTGGCCGTCGCCACGCGCCGCCCCGCGCAGCTGGCGGCAAGGGGGTCCCAGCTCACCCTCCAGCCCCCGGGGCCGTACTCGGCGGCCGGCGAAAGGCTGAGGTCAAGTCCGCGCCCGAGGGTCCTGCCTGCTCTCAAGACGGAGACGCCGGCCGCGGCGAGCGGTGCGCCCGCGCGCAGGCCGAAGCCCCCGTTTTCCGAGCGGATCAGGAGTTCGCCGGACGCGTCCCCGCCCGCCAGCGTCACCTTTCCCGTCAGGCCGGAAAGCCAGGAGAGGGGCAGTGCCATGACCGAAACCTTGAGCAGGTCGGCGCGAGGGTCCGACAAGGTCAGCGCGTCCGTTCTCTCGTCGAGGGTGAAGGCCTGGAGCGAGCGCGCGGCCGCGACCGGCCGCGACCCGGCCAGGGACACGCTCAGGCTGTCGACCCTGATCGTCCGGCCGTCCCGCGTGGCGTCGAACCTGGCGTCCAGGGTCACCGTCCCCAGGGGGGCGAGGCACGGTGCAACGGCGCCGAGGCCGCCCGCGCTCGAATGCAGGGCGCCGGAGGCGTGCAGGCTCGCCAGGTCCGCACCGGTGCGGAAATCGCCGTGCCCCGCGAGCGAACCGCGGGGCAGGGGATGGTCCGCAACGTACGGCGCAAGGTCGGAATCGAGCAGGTCGAACTCCCAGGTGCCGTCAAGGCGCCGTGTTGCCCCGTGCAACACGGCGAGTACCGTCGCGAGGCGCCGGCCGGAGCGGCCCAGGGTGCAGGCGTAGGTCTCCTCCTGCGCCCCCCGAGCCGACGCGATCTCGGCCGAGAGCGAGAGGTTCCTCTGGGCCGAGCCGCTGTTGTCCGAGACCTCGCAGTCCACGCGGACGCGGTTGACGCTCCTGGGGGAATCCATCGCGGCGTGAAGGCTGCCGCGGGCGGCGAACGCCCCGATCGGCAGGCCCGAGTCCGCGAGCGCGCCGGAGACCTCAAACGTGAATTCCCCCTCATGGCCCGGGGCCATCCCTCCGCCTCTCACCGCCAGGTGCACGCGGGCCGGCGCCCTTCCCGGAAGCGGCGCCAGGAGGATGTCGCCCTCCAGGTCGACCCCGTCGAGCGAGCCGTCGAACGGCAGCTCCCTCCCTCCGAGGATGGCGTGGAGGTACGCCTCCACGACCCGCGCCGCGGGCGGGCCCCCGGACGGGGCGCCGGCCGGCCCGCTCGCGCCCGCCGCCAGCCCCGCGCGCGTCAGGTCGAGCGTCCAGCCCTTCGCCACGAGGCTGCGGACAAGGACGCGCCTGCGCACGACCGCGCTCGTAAGGGAGAGCTTGGCCTTAAGGGAGGGCAGGGTGAGCACGGCCCCGTCCGCCTCCATGTGCAGGTCCTCGACGTCGACCTCGCCAAAGCCCGCGGAAACCGACCCCAGCGTCCCCTGGAGCCCGGGCCGGCCGGTGAGCGCCCTCTGCGCGGCCCAGGTCTGGAAGGCCGGAGCAACCGCGACGAGAACCAGGACGGCGGCGACCGCTGCGAGCACCGCCAGGCAGGTCAGGAGGATTCGAAGGAGCTTCACTCGGGGGACGCCTCCCTCAGATCGCCTGGCGGCAGAAGGGTTCCGCTATCGGGGATGTCAGAACTTGTTGGCCTGGGCGATCGGGGCCTTGCCCGCCAGGAATCGGGTGAGGTTCTCCACCGCGCAGCTCGCCTGGCGCTGGACGCTCTCGTTGGTCCTGGAGCCGATGTGGGGCGTCAGGATCACGTTGGGAAGCCCGAGAAGGGGATAGCCGGCGGGCGGGGGCTCCTGGTCCAGCACGTCGGCCCCGTAGTAGAGCCGGCCCTTTTCCTTGAGGGCGGCGACAAGCGCCGGCAGCTCCACGAGCTCGCCGCGCGCGCAGTTCAGGATGATCGCCCCAGGCCGCAGGAGGCCGATGTTGGCCGAGTTGACCAGGTGGCGCGTCTGCGGGGTCAAGTTGGTGTGGAGGGAGACCACGTCGGAGCGGCGCAGGAGCTCGTCAAACGCCTCGACCCTCTCGATCCCGTGCAGCTTGGCGAAATCCGCGTCCCAGTAGGTGTCGTAGCCGAGGACCGTCATCCCGAACGCCTTCGCGCGGATCGCGACCTCCTTGCCAATGCGGCCGAGCCCGGCGATCCCCATGGTCTTTCCGTCTATCTCGGAACCGGTGAGCCGCGTCCAGCGCCCCTGGGCCACGAAGTTGGCCTCAACGACCAGGTGGCGCACCGTCGCAAGGAGGAGCGCCATCGTGTGCTCTGCCACGGTCACGTGGTTGACCCCGGGCGTGTAGAACACGGGAACCCTGAGGTCGGTCGCCGCCTGGACATCGATCTTGTCCAGGCCTATGCCGTACTTGCTGATGGCCTTGAGCCGCGGCAGCGACTTCTTGATGACGGCCCTCGTGATGGCGTCGTCGCCGCATAGAAACGCGTCGAAATCGCCGGCCAGCTCGAGCATGCGCGCCTCGGGCAGGGGCCCGCGCTCGCGGACGATTTCAAAGCCCGCCTTGGCGAGCAGCTCGTGATGGACGCCAGGCGTGTCCTGGAACGACGTGGTGGTGAGGAGAACGCGGGTCATGGAGGTGGGTTTGCCATGACGCTAGTGCCGACTACGCGTTCTTCAACGAAATAGGCGGCCCCGCAACGCGAT
>DATNLY010000231.1:0-3594 GCA_035602635.1 Opitutaceae bacterium
CCTCTGCGCGCAGAAGGGAAGGGATTTCACAAAGACGATCCTGCAACCGCTGCCCGGGGGCGTCGGCTACGAGCGCCTCGAGAATTCCGGCGCCGAGCCGCAGAACTGGCTCACGTACTGGGGCGCCTACCGGGGGACGCACTATTCGACTCTGAGCCAGATCAACACCGCCAACGTGCGCCGGCTCGCGCCGGCGTGGGCGTTCCCGATTCTCGAGGGCGGCTCGGCGCTTGAGGGGACGCCGCTGGTCGTCGACGGCGTCATGTACGCGACCGGAGGCGGCAATCCGGCGACGGTGACGGCGCTCGACGCCCGGACCGGGCGCCAGATCTGGGCCTGGACGCGCCGGCAGAAGGCGGTCAACCCCTACCAGATCAACCCGTTCAACCGTGGCGTCGCCATCCTCGGCAACCGACTCTTCGTGGGGACGCTCGACGCCGCCCTGGTCGCGCTCGACGCGAGGACGGGGCGGCAGCTGTGGGAGGCGCAGGTGGCCGACACGCTTGACGGCTACAACATCACAAGCGCGCCGCTCGCGATCAGGGGAAAGGTCTTCACCGGCGTCGCCGGCGGCGAGTTCGCCACGAGGTGCTTCATCGACGCCTACGACGCCGCCACCGGCCGGCGGCTGTGGAGGTTCTACTCGGTTCCCGGGCCCGGGGAGGCCGGCAACGAGACGTGGCAGGGCGACAGCTGGAAGACGGGCGGGTCCCCGACGTGGCTGACCGGCTCCTTCGACCCCGGGCAGAATCTCCTCCTCTGGACTGCGGGAAACCCGGCCGAGCAGATCGACAGGTCGCTCCGGGGGTCGCTCGACAACCTCTACAGCGACTCGGTCCTCGCCCTCGACCCGGACACGGGCGCGCTTAAGTGGCACTTCCAGTTCACGCCCAATGACGGGCACGACTGGGACGCCACCGAGGACCTTGTCGCCGTCGACCGGACGTGGCACGGGCAGCGCCGGAAGCTCCTGCTTCAAGCGGACCGCAACGCGCACTTCTACGTCCTCGACCGCACAAGCGGCGCGTTCCTGGCGGGCACACCGTACGTGTACCAGAACTGGAATGCCGGCTTCGACGCTCAGGGGCGGCCGCAGCAGGTGCCCGGGTCGAACTCCAGCCCCGAGGGCAGCTTCCTCGTGTACCCGGCGGGAGGATCGACGAACTGGCAGTCGCCGTCGTACAGCCCGCTCACCGGCCTCTTCTACCTGGAGTACTCCGAGTCGGGCGAGCAGGTCGTGAGCGAGCCCCAGGAGGTCCAGCGCGGGCAGGAGTACCTTGGGAGGGGCCCGAGCCGGAAACCGCCTGAGAGGCGCCCGGACCAGCCCGCCCCGAATTCCGGCATCAAGGCGATCGACCCCGAGGACGGCCGCACCGTCTGGGACGTCAAGATCCTCAGGGGCTCGGCCGGCGACGGCGTCCTGGCGACGGGCGGCAACGTGCTCTTCGCGTCGACCCGGGACGGGAACATGAGCGCGTTTGACGCCAGGACCGGCGAGAACCTGTGGCACTTCCAGACTGGCGGCGCGAACGCCGCGGCCCCGATGAGCTATGCCGTCGACGGCAGGCAGTATGTGGCCCTGTCGGCCGGGAACGTCATCTTCAGCTTCGCGCTGCCGGAATAATCCCAAAATGGGACAGGGATTGCGGCGATCCGGGGGGAAGGGATGTCACTTGCAACGCACTGGAAACCAATTTCAGGTTTCGGCATGCAAAAGTCAGTGACCACAAGGTTCCGGCTGCCCCGCGACCTCTTGCGCAGGGTCGAGCGCAGGGCCGCAAGGGCGGGATGCGGACTCAATGAATTTATTGTCGAGGCGTTGGAGTCCCATCTTGGGAAGGACGGGCAGGCTTCCTATGAGGCCGAGGCGCGCCGGCAATCGCGATTGGCCGCCAAGCTCGATGCCCCAGACGCTCCCTGGGATATGATGGTGGAGCGCGACTTTCCGGTGCCGTGACCCGGATCCGCGGCGCCCTCCCCGGCGGTCACTTCACCGTGATCGGCAGGCCCACTTTAACCGTGAGTGTGAGTCCCGACGTGTCGATATTCCGCGCGTTGGTGATGACGAGCCCGGTGTCGGCCGTGACGGCGCAATTCTCGAAGGTGACGCCGTCAATCGGGGCCTCCGGGAGCCCGCGGATGTATCCGCCGGAGCGCGCCGTCCCGTGGACGTTGATGATCCTTATCCGGCGCATGAGCGTGGGCATGCGGACCGACGCCGGGTTGTTGATGCGCATGTTCCACGCCGAGTCGAACTCGAATGCCCTGAGGATGCCCTTCATCTCGATGTTGCGGTAGGTGATGTCCTCGACGACGCCCCCGCGGCTCGGCTGCGACTTGATGCGGATCGGCGCCCAGTTGCCGAGCTCGGAGAGGCAGTCGCGCACCTCCACCCTGCGGACGCCCGCCGACACCTCGCTGCCCATGGCCGCCCCGCCCTGCCCGTAGGCGAAGCGGGTCTTCTCGATCGTAATGTCCTCGCAGGGGATGTTCACACGGCGCCCGTCCTCGTCGCTTCCCGATTTTATCGAGATGCAGTCATCGTTGCAGTCGATGTCGCAGCCGGTGATGAGCACCTTCCGGCAGGAATCGACGTCCATGCCGTCGGAGCTCGGGATGTAGTGCTCGGCGCGGACGGTGAGGTTCCTCGCTACGACATCCGTGCAGTAGATGAAGACGAACCCCCAACGGGCGTTGTTCCTTAGCAGAAGGCCCGAGATCCGCACGCCATCGCAATTCTGAAAGACGATCGCCCGCGGCGGGCTTAGCCGGCCGCCCCCTCGGGGGAGGAGGACCCCGGCGGCGTTGACGATGGGAAGGTGGTCGGCGTCCGCCGCGATGCTGAGGGTCGCGGTCGTTGGAAGCGGGGCCGTGTACACATCCCCGGGCTTCGGGGGCGGCCCCGTCATCGCGGGGGGCATCGGCGGCCTTTGCCCGCGGGGCATCTTGCCAAACCCGGACCAGGCGTCGCCCGATCCGTCTATTGTCCCCTCCCCGCTCACCGTCACATCCTTCATGCCGACAAAATTGAGGAAGGCGGACGTCCAATAGCGCTCAGTCCCCTCCCAGCGGGTGTAGATGGGAGGAAAGTCGGCCTTGGACGTGGTGCTCTTCAGGACGCCGTCCTTCTCGACCAGGAGGTCCACGCCCGGCTTGAAGTAGAGGGCGCCGCTCAGGAACACGCCCTTGGGGACCACGAGGACCCCGCCGCCCGCGGCGGATATGGAGTCGATGGCGGACTGGATGGCCCTTGTGTTCACCGTGACCCCGTCGCCGACGGCGCCCCGGTCCGTGACGGGGTATCTCTGCTTCGTTTCCACCGTGGCCATGCAGCCGGAGCACAGCAGCAGGACGATGAGAAAAATTGGGCGAGGGGTGTTCATGTGAATCGGGGACGGGACGCCCGTCGTGATGCGGCCAGGAATAGGGATGCCTCCCGGGCTACTGCGCGACGAGCCTCACGGGGCCCAGAAGGCCCGAGGGCGGCGGCGGCACCGGGGGGGCTGCCGGCGCGCCGATGCCGGGACTTCCCGGGCGCTGCGGCCGAAACCCGCTCCAGCCTGCCATGGGATCGTCGCCTCCCAGCCCGCCCTG
>DATNLY010000239.1:0-5720 GCA_035602635.1 Opitutaceae bacterium
GAGGGCGAAGGGCGCCCAGAACCCGGACCAGCCGAGTATGTGCCAGTCCTTGAACTGGCGGAACGCCAGGGCAACGCAGGGGCCAACGAAGGCGTACGACGCATTCGGCCGGACGCTCGACTTCGCGGCGTAGAGCGTGACCGCGCCCCGCGACAGGAGCACGAGCGCGACCGCGGCGAGCGGGATGACCCCGAGCAGGACCATGAAGAGGGCGTAGGGGTGGGGGTACCCGAGGCCCCAGAAGGCCGCGGCGAACACGGCCGTGTTCAGGATGCGCGTGTGGATCGTGGCCCTCCTGAGCGCGGCGCGCCGCTCGCCCTCGGTCGAGCCCAGCTCCCTGTCCGACAGGACCGCGGCCATGTCCGCCTTCCTGTCCGCGCTGTCCAGGTCGTCGAATCTCCCCTTCAGGAACCTCTCCAGCTCGCCCCGGCGCTCGAGGGCCCCGCCGATCCCGATCGGCTTGAGCGCCGCGTCCCTTGGAAAGAGCTGCAGGGTGGAGGAGTTCTTTGTCTTCAGCACGCGGTAGCCGGCTATCCGGTCG
Organism: Opitutaceae bacterium; assembly: GCA_035602635.1. Taxonomy (GTDB): domain Bacteria; phylum Verrucomicrobiota; class Verrucomicrobiia; order Opitutales; family Opitutaceae; genus Palsa-1447. The sequence goes on from DATNLY010000239.1 coordinate 542, forward strand.
AATGGGATCTCCTCGGGGGGCCCCCAGGCCCCCGTGCGGCGTATCGCGTCCGGCAGGACCTCGATCGAGGTGCAGAGCGCGGACCACGTGAACCAGGCGATGGCGGCCGAGGCGAAGGCGCCGAAAAGGAGCAGCGTGGCCCAGAAGCCGGACTCCGCGGGCGACGCGACGAGCATCCACGCGGGCCCGATGAGGAAGAGCCCGATGAGCGGGCAGAGCACCCAGAATGCGAGGCCCCGCGTCGCCGGCGAGGCCCGGAACACCGGATTTGCCGGCAGGGGGGCGTCCTTCATCGCCGCGGAGCCTCCCACGGAACGCCGCGCGGCCTCAATTCCCAAGTGGCCCCGGCCCCGCCGGTTTTCGCTTGTCACGCGGGGCGGGGGAGGGACACATAGCACGCGATGGCATCCGGTTACACCGAAGCCAGCATCAAAACCCTTTCCTCGACCGAGCACATCCGGCTGCGCCCGGGCATGTACATCGGCCGGCTGGGGGACGGCGCGCACGCGGAGGACGGGATCTACGTGCTCCTGAAGGAGACGATAGACAACTCGGTCGACGAGTTCACCATGGGAGGGGGCAGGAAGATCGAGATCGACCTCGAGGACAGGCGCGCGAGGGTCCGCGACTACGGCCGGGGGATCCCGCTCGGCAAGGTCCTCGAGTGCGTCTCCGTCATCAACACGGGCGCCAAGTACGACAGCGAGTCGTTCAAGAAGGCCGTGGGCCTGAACGGGGTGGGCCAGAAGGCCGTGAACGCGCTCTCCGTCGAGTACCGGGCCAAGTCCGTCCGCGACGGCGAGGCCAAGGTCGTCGAGTTCGCGAGGGGAAAGCTCAGGAAGGACCACAGGGTCGCGAAGACCGAGGAGCGCAACGGGACCATGATCGAGTTCGTCCCCGACGAGGGCCTCTTCGGCGCGAACCTCCGGTTCCGCACGGAATTCGTCGAGGACATGCTCTGGAACTACGCCTTCCTGAACCGCGGGCTCACGCTCGTCCTGAACGGCAAGCCGTTCAAGTCGGAGAACGGCCTCCAGGACCTCCTGGAGAAGAACCTCACCGGGGAGCCGCTCTATCCCATCATCCACCTGGAGGGCGACGACATCGAGATCGCGATGACCCACGGCTCCCACTACGGGGAGGAGTACTTCTCCTTCGTGAACGGCCAGCACACGACCATGGGCGGCACCCACCTGCAGGCGTTCCGCGAGGCGGTCGTGGACACGCTCAGGAACTTCTACAAGCGCGACATGGACGCGGCCGACATCCGCCAGTCGATCGTGGCCGCGATCTCCGTCAGGGTCATCGAGCCGATCTTCGAGTCGCAGACCAAGACGAAGCTCGGCTCCGCCGAGATCGGCCCGGGCGGGCCCACGATGAAGGACTTCATCGGGAAGTTCGTCCAGCAGACGCTCGACGTCCACCTCCACAAGAACCCGGAGGCGGCAGACGCGCTCCTCAAGCGCATCCAGGAGAGCGAGCACGAGAGGAAGGAGCTGGCGGGGATCCGCAGCCTCGCCAGGGAGAGGGCCAAGAAGGCCTCGCTCCACAACCGCAAGCTGCGCGACTGCAGGCTCCACCTGGGCGACAAGGACGAGCGCGGCGAGGACAGCGCCATCTTCATCGTCGAGGGCGACTCCGCCGCCGGCTCGCTGACCGCGTGCCGCAACGTCCAGACCCAGGCGGTCTTCGCGCTCAAGGGAAAGCCCCTCAACACCTACGGGCTCACCAAGAAGGTCATCTACGAGAACGAGGAGTTCCACCTCCTGCAGTCCGCGCTCAACATCGAGGACGGCCTGGACGGGCTGCGGTACGGCAAGATCATCATCGCGACCGACGCCGACGTGGACGGGATGCACATCCGGCTCCTCCTCATCTCGTTCTTCCTGCAGTTCTTCCCGGAGCTGATAGCCGGCGGGCGCATGTTCATCCTTGAGACCCCGCTCTTCCGCGTCCGCAACAAGAAGGAGACCCACTACTGCTACAACGAGGCGGAGAAGCAGGCCGCGGTCGGGGCGGTCGGGGCCGCCGCGGAGATCACTCGCTTCAAGGGGCTGGGCGAGATCTCGGCCGGCGAGTTCAAGGGCTTCATCGGGGACGACATCCGCCTCGAGCCCCTCTCGCTCAACCACGTCCACAACATCGACCAGCTGCTCTCCTTCTACATGGGCAAGAACACCCCGGACAGGCAGGACTTCATCATCGACCACCTCAGGATCGAGAAGGACATAGTCACGGCCTGACGCCGCGGACCCCCGGAGCATGGCAAAGGAATCCAAAGGCGCGGCCCCGGTCGTCAACAGCAAGGCGCCGCTTGAGCGCAGCTACCGCGCATGGTTCCTGGACTACGCGAGCTACGTCATCCTCGACCGCGCCGTCCCCCACATCGACGACGGGCTCAAGCCCGTCCTTCGCCGGGTGCTCCACACCCTCTGGGAGATGGACGACGGCCGCTTCCACAAGGTCGCCAACGTCGTGGGGGCCACGATGCGCTACCATCCCCACGGCGACGCGTCGATCGGGGCGGCGCTGGTCGGCATGGGCCAGCGCGCATGGCTCGTCGAGCCCCAGGGCAACTTCGGCAACGTGCTCACCGGCGACGAGGCGGCGGCGCCCCGCTACATCGAGGCCCGGCTCACGCCCTTCGCCCGCGAGGTGCTCTTCAACCCCAAGACGACGCCGTGGCAGCTGAGCTACGACGGCCGGGCGAGGGAGCCCGTCACGCTGCCGGCCAAGTTCCCGATCGTGCTCCTGGAGGGGGCCGAGGGGATAGCGGTCGGCCTCTCCACGAAGATTCTCCCCCACAACTTCAACGACCTGTGCCGCGCCGCGATCAACCACCTCCAGGGAAAGACCTTCAGGATCTTCCCCGACTTCCCGACCGGGGGCATCGCGGACTTCTCCGAGTACTCCGACGGCGAGCGCGGCGGCAAGGTGAAGGTCCGCGCGAGGATAGAGCAGAGGAGCAAGGTGCTGCTCGCCATCACGGAGCTCCCGTACGGCACCACGACCGAGTCGGTGATCGAGTCGATCCTGGCGGCGAACGCCAAGGGCAAGATCAAGATCAAGCGGGTCGACGACAACACGGCCGACAAGGTCGAGATCCTGGTCCACCTGCCCCAGGGCTCCGAGCCGGACAAGGTGGTCCAGCAGCTCTACGTCTTCACGGGCAGCCAGGTGGCGATATCGCCCTCGGCGTGCGTGATCGACGACGACAAGCCGGTCTTCCTCGGCGTCCGCGAGATCCTCAAGCGCAGCGTGGACAAGACGGTCCAGCTCCTGAAGAGGGAGCTCGAGATCCGGCTGGCCGAGCTCGAGCAGCAGTGGCACTGGGACTCGCTCGAGCGCATCTTCATCGAGGAGCGCATCTACCGCCGGATCGAGAAGTCAAAGACGTGGGAGAGCGTGCTCGGCGAGATCCGCGAGGGCCTGAGGCCGTTCGTCAAGAAGCTGCGCCGCGAGATCGTGGACGACGACATCGCCCGCCTGACGGAGATCAGGATCAAGCGGATCTCGGCCTACAACCGCTTCGAGGCGGACGAGAGGCTCAAGAAGGTGGAGGAGGGGATGAGGGAGGTCAGGCACGACCTGAAGCACCTGACCGCGCACGCCGTCAAGTGGTTCGAGATGCTGCAGGAGAAGTTCGGCAAGGGCGTCAAGCGCCGCACCGAGTACGACGAGATCGAGCAGATCAGCGCCGCCGAGGTCGTTTCCGCGAACCAGCGGCTCTACGTGAACCGGGAGGAGGGCTTCATCGGGCTGAACTGGCGCCAGCACGAGTTTGTGCGGGAGTGCACGATACTCGACAGCGTGATCTGCATCATGGCGGACGGCTCCATGAAGGTCTCCAAGGTCGCCGACAAGGTTTTCATGGGCCTCGGGATCATCCACTGCGCCGTGTTCCCGAAGGAGGGCGACGCCTCGTTCTACTCGATGATCTACCAGGACGGGGCCAGCGGGAAGGCGTACGCCAAGCGGTTCCAGGTCGGAGGGGTGACCCGCGACAAGCTCTACCCGCTCGTCAAGTCGGAGGGATCCAAGGTCGTGTACTTCGAGGTCAGCCCGACGGAGAAGGCGATGCCGAGGGAGGTCCACGTCTCGCTGGACGGCCGCAGCAAGGCGCGCGTCCGGGAGTTCGACTTCAAGCTGTCCAATGTCTGGCTCGGCAGCCGCTCGGCCAAGGGGCTGACGGTCACGAAGTGGGCGGTGAAGGACGTGAAGCGGATCGACCCAGCGTAGGGTGTCAGGCGTAGCGGTCCTCGGTCCAGGGATCGGCCGTGTTCGAATACCCCCGGACCTCCCAGAACCCGAGCTTGTCCTCGGCGAGGAAAGTGACCGCCTTGACGAACTTGGCGCCCTTCCACGCGTAGAGCTTCGGGATGATGACGCGCGCGGGGCCGCCATGCTCGCGGGCGAGGGGGGCGCCGCCGAAGGAGGTGGCGACGAGCGTGTCGTCGTCCAGGCAGCGCTCCAGCGGGACGTTCACCGAGTAGCCGTCGTAGCCCGTGAAATAGACGAAGCGCGCCCCCGGCCCCGGCCGCGCGAGCCCGTAGAGGGTCGTGAGCGCGACGCCTCCCCACCGGCAGTCGAACTTGCTCCAGGTCGTCACGCAGTGGAAGTCGCTCACGTCCTCGACCTGCGGCAGGGCGCCGAACCCGGCCCAGTCGAGGACGGTCGGGTTGTCCACGAGCCCGTCGAGCGTGAGCGTCCAGTCCGCGAGCGCGATCTCGGGCTGGACCCCGAGGTCGAGGACCGGGAAGCCGGCCGTCAGCTTCTGGCCCGGGGGCAGCCGGTCCGCCGAGGCGACCGGCCTGGCCGCGGCGCCGCGCGCCCTCTGCTTCTCGGCCCACTTCTGCTTCGCCGCGATGTAGCGCTCCTTGGACATGCGCCCGGGAGTGTGCCCCGAATCGCGCGGGGATCAAGCGCCCGGGGGCGTGCGCCCCTGCCTCAGGTCCCCGCGTCCTCCTCGATGGCCGCCTCCACCGCGGCGCGGCGCCGCAGGTAATAGAGGGCCATGCCGCCCTGGTAGAGGACGGTCAGGCCGGCGACGCCGAGGTAAAGGAGGCGCAGCTCGCCGGGAAATTGCGCCATGAAATCCTTCGGGTCGATCCCGGCCTGGCTGACCTCCGGTGAGGCGAGCGCGGTCTTGACCAGCTTGAGAATGGGGTCCGTGTCGGGG
>DATNLY010000240.1:0-8214 GCA_035602635.1 Opitutaceae bacterium
CACGTCGCGCCCGGGGCGAGCCGATAGGAGATCGCGGCGACGGCGTAGCCGCTGCGGGCCAGCCAGTCGTTGAACTGCGGGATCTGGCCGCGCTCGCCGTCGTCCCACCCGCCCCCGTGGATGGCGATGACGCACGGCGCCGGCGACCGTCCGACTGCGGGGTAGAAGTCGAGCTGCAAGTCGCCGGAATAGGCCCAGGCGCTCCTCGGCGCGGGCTTGGGAGCGCCGCGGAGAAGACCCGCGAACGAAAATGCCGGCCCAGGGATTCCGGCCGGGCCGAACTGGCGCTCCAGCCGCTGCGGAAGGTGCCGCCCGATGATCCATGCCTGGACGCACGGCTGGAAGAGAAGGGCGAACCCCACCGCCCCCGACGCGCACGCGGCGATCGCCTGGGCACCGAGGCCGCCCGGCAGGAAAAGGGCGAGCAGTCCCGTGGCGAGAGGAACGACCGCGATCACGTAGCCGTACTGCCCCACGAGGACCGCCAGCCGCCAGTCCACCCATTCGGGCGCCCGGAACACGGTCAGGAGGCCCAGCGCCGAGGCGAGCGCCCCAACCGAAAGGAGGATCCAGCCCGTCATCGCGGCACCTCGGCTGGGAGGCCGCCGGGCGTGGGGGTCTTCGCGGGGTTCATGTCAGGGGCCCCGCGCGCACCGCGTGAGCGGCGCAAGCGAATCGAACACGAGGGGTTCGTCGGGATAAAGCGGCTGCGCGAGCTCCACACCGGCCCTGAGGCCGTGGACACGCGCGCCCTCCAGCTGATACTCGGCCAGGTCGCGCGATCGCCGCTGTGATCCGTGGGCCTCCATCGCCGAGTTCCATGCCGCGACGACCTTCGGGTCGGAAATGTCCATGAGCACCGGCAGCACCCCCGCGGGCTCTGCCTCGGGGGAGACCGCATAGAAGAAAAGCGGACCGATCGGCCGGGCCGCCCTTGAATGGCGCCCCGGCCCGCCCCGGGCAAGCCGCGCCGCCTCCCGCACCACGCGCCCGATCCGCGGGTGGTCCGGATGCTGGTTTTCCACCAGGCTCGGGGCGAACATGGCTCCGGGGCGCACCCGGCGGATGACGGTCGCCAGCCTGGCGGCGTGGGCGGCGGCCTCGGCGCCGGAGTCGCCGCCCACCAGGACGAATTCGAGCGTCACCCCAAGGATGGCCGCCGAGGCCCTGGCCTCGGCGGTGCGCTCCGCCGGCGTGCCATGGGCCCCGGACTCGCTGCGCGCGCAGACGACAAAATGCGCGCTGCCCCCGGACTGGAGCTCGCGGGCGATGATCCCGCCGCAGCCGAACTCGATGTCGCTCGGGTGGGCGCCAAACGCCAGGAGGGGCGCCGATCCGAAAGGGGATTTCGCGTGGGGCTTCATTGTCGCCGGGGCAAGTACCGCCATTGAACCCAGCCCCGGGGCAGTTGCAACGCGCCAGCGTTGAAACGTGCCCTTGGCCACTGAATTAGGGTTGTGCGGCAGGGACGCTTCGCTAGATCAGGAGAAACGGCGGGGATTTTCGCGAGATGCCAGGGTGCCCCGCCGGCCACCCCACCTGAGCAAGGCATCCCTCCAACCCATGAAACAGACCGATGTCGTCGAATTGCCGTCCTTCAAATGGGACCAGGTACCGGAGGCGGCCGTCCAGGGGGAGCTTACCGACGCCCTTGAGTCCGGCTCCGTGATCTCGCTTCCCGGGATGGTGTTCCCCATGTCGGGGGCCGAGCTGCGAATGCTCGACCCGCGCATCCTCGCAAAGGCGAAGAACGTGAGCTACTCCCCGGCGACCGGGGCCCTGGGGGGAACGAGCTGCACGGGGGCCGAGGCCCAGATGCTTAAGGAGATGATGGCCCGCTACGCGCGGATGTCGCATGAGCTGCTCATCCACCTTTTCCCCGCCTACAGGGAGAAGGTGAAGGTCAAGCGGACGAGCCTGCGCCCCGCGGAGGTCGCCGGGCGCCACAGCTCCTGGCGCAAGGATGACACGCTCCTTCATGTCGACGCGTTCCCTTCCCAGCCCACCCACGGGGAGCGGATCATCCGCATCTTCTGCAACGTCAACCCGGCCGGGAGGCCGCGCGTCTGGCGAGTGGGGGAACCCTTCGAGACCGTGGCGCGGAGGTTCATCCCGAGGATCGGCCGGCCCTTTCCGGGGAGCGCCCTGCTCATGCGCGCGGTCGGGATGACCAAGACCGTCCGCTCAGAGTACGACCACATCATGCTTCACCTGCACGATGCGATGAAGTCCGACCCGGAATACCAGAAATCCGTCGGCCAGACGCCGGTCCCCTTCCAGGCGGGCACGACGTGGATCGTCTATTCCGACTCGGTCTCCCACGGGGCGCTCTCCGGCCAGCACCAGTTCGAGCAGACTTTCTACCTGCCGCTCGCTGGCATGAAGGACGTGGGCAAGTCGCCCCTGCGGATCCTCGAGCGCCTGCGCGGCCGGGCACTGGCCTGAGCCGCGACCCGGGGCGTGTTTCGCTCGTAAAGGGGGCCAAGGCACTGCCTGATTCCGAGCAGATGCCCGAACGCCCCGAAACCGTCCGCAGGCGCAGGTTCTGGCAGCGCTGGCTCGTCGACCCGATCGTAAGGCAGCTCACCCAGGGGGTCACGCCGCGCAAGATCGCGCTCTCGCTCGCGGTCGGGAGCGCGCTTGCGCTCTTCCCGATCCTGGGCACGACCACCACCCTCTGCTTCCTGGCCGGGATCATCCTGGGCCTGAACCAGCCGATCATCCAGGGGGTGAACGCGCTCTGCACATTCGTCTATTTCCCCCTGATCGTCGTCTTCGTGCGCTTCGGGGACACCCTGACCGGGGCCCCGCCGTCGAGCCTCAACATACCTCTGATGATCTCCCTCTTCACCCATCATCCCGGCGAGTTCTTCCGGGAATTCGGAGTGACCGGGCTCCATGCGATCCTGGGATGGGTCGTCGTCGCACCCTTCTGGGTCGCGCTCATCTACTTTCTCGCACTCCCGCCGCTGAGCGCGGCCGCGCGCCGGATTGCGGGCAGGCAGGCGGGCTAAACGGCCAGCCGGGCCATGTAGATCGAGAAGCAGAGGTTGCCCGCGCCGAGCACGGCAAGGAGCGCCGCGGGGCGGGGATCGACCGCCGCGATGGCTATCGCCCCGAGGGCGCCGGCCACCATGAACAGCGCGTTCATGATGTTGTTGGCCGAGATCACCCTGCCTCTCTGCTCGACAGGGCTCCGATGCTGCATGATTGCATAGAGCGGCACGGAGTAGACCCCTCCCGCCACGCCTATCCCGGAGGTGATGACGACCAGGAATGCGCCGAGATGCCGGCCCGCGAAGAGGTCGGCGAGGACCCACATGAGGAGGAAGCCGCTCATCGCAATCCCCGCCGGCGGGACGTAGGTCGCGCGAATCCTCCCGCCGCACAGGAAGAGCCCCAGGAAGGAGCCGGCGCCTATGCCGATGGCGAACATGAGCAGGAAGTTCGTGACCCCCTGCGCGTCCTCGTGGAGCGAGTCCTTGACGTAGGTCGGCAGGAACGAGAGCAGGACCGCGCCCAGGCACCAGAACCACGAGATCCCGAGGACGCTGCGCCAGAGCGCCGGAATCCGCCGTATGGTGCGGACGACCTCGACCGAGCTGCGCCAGACCGACCTGGGATTCCAGGGCGAGAGTGTCGCCGCCGCGGCGGCGGCGGCCTCCGGCATGAAATAGGTCGAGACGCACCCGACGAGGCCAAGGACAACGAGCAGGGCGCCCACCTCGTTCCGGCCTGCGGCGCCGAAGGCCGCCCGGGTCCCCACAAGGGTCCCCGTCACGATGGCGATGAAGGAACCCGCCTCGAACCAGGCGTTTCCGCCGACCAGCTCCTCGGTCCTCAGGTAGACCGGAAGCAGCCCGTACTTTAGCGGGCCGAACATGGCGGAAATGAACCCAAGGCAGACGATGATGACCCACATGCCGTAGAAGCTGTCCGCGTGGAGTACGGCCGCGGCGGCCAGCATGACGAACGCCTCAAAGGTCTTCAGCGCTCGCACGAAGGTGTGCCGGGGCCAGATGTCCGAGACATATCCCGCCCAGCCGGAGACCAGGACAAACGGCAGGATGAAGAGCCCGCCGATCAGGAAGACCGTCCGGTTCGGGTCCCAGCCGTTGGCTCTCGCGAGCCCGAAGGTGCTCAGCAGGACGAACGCGTTCTTGAACACGTTGTCGCAGAAGGCGCCTATCAGCTGCGTGATGAAGAGCGGCAGGAACCGTCTTGAGGCCAGCATGTGGATTTCGGGTGTGGGATGGGCCGGGCGCCGGCGCGCACAAGGGGGCGAATCCGGCCGGGCAAAGTCAAACCTTGAGGCCGACCCCCGGATCCCTGCGGCGCGCCGCTCCCCGAAAGGGCCTCGCAACCATAGCCTTGCCCGCACGTCAGGCATCCGGGCATCCTTTGCCCCACCCCACCCCATCATGGTTTGCGCGCGCATCCTGCCCGGTATCCTTCTCCTCGCCATATCCTGTCTCCCGTCCGAGGGCGCCCCTGCCGCCCCGGTCGCGCCGGTCGCGATCAGGCCCCCGCGCTCCACGCTTAACCTGGAGACGACCATCCAGAGGCCCCTTCGCTACCGGCCCGACGGGACGGATTTCGTGATCGATAACGGCCCGGAATTCTTCAACCGCCCCCTCTACACCAACACCGCCTTCCGCGTGGACGGCGGGGACAAGCCGGAATTCTCGCTGTTCCTGCCGGGGCGCGGCGGCAACCTGCGGCTCGGGGTGCGCACATCCGCCGGAGCCTTCTGGCTCAGCGAGGCCGCGGGGATCGTGACGCGGTACCGGCCGGGCTCCCTGCTATATGAGGTCACGGACCCCCGCCTCGGGGGCGCCGTCCTCAGGGTCACGGCCATGGTGCTGACCCAGTACCCGGGCTTCATCGTCCGCGCGGAGCTCTCCGGAGGGCCCGACGCCAAGCTCATCTTCGCCTATGGCGGCGCCAACGGCGACCGCGGCAGCCGGGACGGCGACATCGGGACCGAGCGGCTGCCCGTCGGCCGCTTCTTCCAGCTGCGCCCCGAATTCTGCACGGGCGACGTGTTCACGATCGGCGCCGACGGCTTCACGCTGGTGAGCCCCGCGGGCGAGGTCCAGGGCGTGGCCTCGGCGGGCACCCGGTTCGCGGCAGCCGACGCGGCCCTCTGGGACTCGCCGGCGGCCCTTCTCGCCTCCGGGGGAACGCCGGCCCCCGGGCAGGTAATTGCGGGCGAGGCCGAGCTCGCGCCCGGGGGCGCCCCGTTCCTCCTCGCCCTGCGCCGGGTCCAGCGCCCGGGCGAAGCCGTCAAGGTCCTGAAGATCTACCAGGAGGTCGAGGCCGGCGAGCGCACGGAGCAGTTCGGCGCCGCGGCGGCGAAGCCGCCCGACCCCAGCGCGTCGAACCTCGCGCAGCTCTTCGATTCGGCCGAGGCCCACCGGCGGGAAATCGCCGGGGCAATCTCGGTCGACACGCCGGACCCGTTCGTCAACGCGGCGGCGGCCGCGCTCTGCGTCGAGGCCGACGGGGTCTGGGACGAGCCGAGCGGGACCGTCCAGCATGGCGGCGCCGCCTGGCGGGTGCAGCTCCTCGGGTGGCGGGGGCCCTATGCCAACGACGAGATGGGCTGGCATGACCGGGCGCTCCGGCACTTCTCGTTCTGGGCAGCCCGTCAGAACAGCCAGCCGGTTCCCGCCGGGATCGCTCCGCCCGACGCAGCCGCCAACCTGGCGAGGAACGAGGCGGCGCTGCACTCCAACGGCGACATCTCGGATTCCCACTATGACATGAACCTCGTGTACATTGACGAGGTCTTCCGCAACCTGGAGTGGACCGGTGACATGGCCTTCGCCAGGAGGATGTGGCCCGTGATCGAGCGGCACCTGGCGTGGGAGCGCCGCCTCTTCCGCAGGACGTTCGGGCCCGACAGCCTTCCGCTCTACGAGGCCTACTGCTGCATCTGGGCGAGCGACGACGTTGCGTACGAGGGGGGCGGGGCTACCCATTCCTCGGCCTACAACTACTACGAGAACCGGATGGCGGCCCGCCTCGCACGGCTGATCGGGGAGGATCCGGCCCCGTACGACCGCGAGGCCGGCCTGATCTGGAAGGCGATGCACCAGGAGCTGTGGCTGGCCGACCGCGGCTGGTTCGGCGAATGGAAGGACCTGCTCGGCCGCCAGGAGGTGCACCCGAGCGCGGCACTGTGGACATTCTACCACACGGTGGACTCCGGCGCGGCGACACCGATGGAGGCCTGGCAGATGACCCGGTTCATCGACACGCAGATCGCCCACATCCCCATCGTTGGGCCGGGCGAGCCGACGGACGGCTCCTTCGTCGTGCCGACGACCGACTGGATGCCCTACACCTGGTCGACCAACAACGTCGTCATGGCCGAGGTCGAGCACACGGCGCTGGGTTACTGGCAGGCGGGGCGCCCGGCCGAGGCCTACAGGATGTTCAAGGGGGCGATTCTCACCAGCATGTACCTCGGGCTGTGCCCCGGCAATGCCGGCATGACGAACACATTCGACATGGCGCGCGGCGAGAGCCAGCGCGACTTTGCGGACGGGGTCGCGATGACGGCCCGGGCGCTTGTCGAGGGGCTCTTCGGCATCGTGCCCGACGCCCTCGGCGGCGAGCTGCACGTGCACCCGGGCTTTCCGAAGGAGTGGGACCACGCACACCTGCGGCATGCCGACCTCACGTTCGACTTCCAGCGGTCCGCCGCGGCCGACACCTATGTGATCGAGCCCAGGTTCCCCAGGCCAATGGCGCTGCGCCTTGAGCTCCCCGCCCTGCGCGACCGGGTGGCCTCGGCCACGGTCAACGGCCAGCCGGCCGAATGGCGTGTCCTTGAGGACGCGGTCGGAGCGCCACGGATCGAGGTCGACGCGCCCGCGGCGCCTCTCTTCAAGGTCGAGATAGCCTGGCAGGGTGAGGCTCCGGCCGCGGCGCGCGCCGCGCCCGTTGCGGCCCTCGGCCGGGAATTCCGGGCGGAGCTCAGCCCCTCCCGCATCGTGGAGGTCGCCGATCCGCAGGGATCCCTTCTGGGCCTGGCCTCCGTGGGCCATGCCTTCAAGGCCACGGCTGCCGGCTCCCCTGGTTTCCGGACCGTGTTCGCCAGGGTCGAGCAGGGGCAGATGCGGTGGTGGGAGCCGGTGAGCTTCGAGATCCGCCCGGGGCTGGAGATCGCTCCGGGGGCGGATCAGGACGCCGGCGGGCTCCGCTTCCGGATTCGGAACAACACGGATGAGCCGCTGGCAACCGACGCCGTCGTCAGCGCCGGGGGACGGTCGATGACCGTCCACGTGGCGATTCCGTCGGAGGGGACCTCGGATGAGATCACGGTGCCCGCGGACGGACTTTTGCCCGGAGCCAACCGGGTGGCGGCCGACCTCGGCCCGCTGGGCGCGGCCTCGTGCGACATCACCGACTGGCGGCTGGCTGTGCCGCAGGGGACCCAGCTCGATCCCGTCGACCTTGGGCCCGTGCTCAACGACCGTGTGACGCAGATCTTCAGGAACGACTACCTCGACCCGCGCTCGCCGTTCTGCTCCCTCTCGATGCCGAAGCAGGGCATCGGCACCTGGTGCCGATTCAATGCGACCGCGAATGTCGACGACACCGGCCTGCGGGCGGCGGCGGGCGGCGGCGGGCACCTCGTCCTGCCGGACGGCCTGGCGTTCGCGACCCCGGGGCCCGGATCGGCCCGCAACATCGCCTTCACTTCCCAGTGGAAGAACTATCCGGTCGAGCAGACCGTGGCGCTGCATGGCAGCGCCGGGCACGTCTACCTGCTGATGGCCGGATCCACAAACTCGATGCAAAGCCGCTTCGACAACGGCGAGGTGCTCGTGAGCTACCGCGACGGAACGACCGCGCGGCTAGCTCTGGAGAATCCCACCAACTGGTGGCCCATCGACGAGGACTACTGGCTCGACGACTTCGCGTTCAAGCGGCCGGGTCCGATACCCCCGCGGGTTGACCTCCAGACCGGAACGGTCCGACTGCTTGATCCGGCGGCGTTTGCCGGCAAGGGCAGGCGCGTGGGCGGCGGGGCGGCCACGGTCCTCGACCTGCCGCTCGACCCGGGCAAAGAACTTCAGTCGCTCACGGTCCGAACGCTGGCAAACGAGGTCGTCATCGGCCTCATGGCCGCGACCCTGGCGCGCTGAGTCCCGTCCCTTTCCTGGTCCGGCGCACCGCGAACGCCTGAAAGGGTTCGCCCTA
>DATNLY010000248.1:0-2810 GCA_035602635.1 Opitutaceae bacterium
GGCCGAAGCGGTGCCCGAAGCCGGCGGCGTACCCGCCGCGCCGGCGCATCCGCAGCAGGTAGCGCGGCGCCAGGACCAGCATGGTGAGCGGGAAGAGCAGCCGGTATATCCAGATCATGGGCGGGCCTCGGTCACGACAGCGTCAAGAAACACCCGAAACAGCACGCCGATGCCACAACAAGTTTCACGGCCGCCGTCTTTTTGCACTTGTGCGCCGCTCCCCGCGGGCAACGATCGCCCCCCCTCCCCCATGCGCCGCATCTCCCGCTGCCTTGCCCTCGCTGCAACCTTCGCGCTGGCGGCGCAGCTCCGGTCTGCGATCCCCTTCCCCCAGGCCGGGAGCGACCTGCGCCCCGACCCGGCCATTTCCTTCGGGACGCTTCCGAACGGGGTCCGCTACGTCGTCATGGCGAACCACGAGCCGAAGAACCGCGCCTCGCTCCGCCTTCTCGTCCTGGCGGGCTCGTTCGAGGAGACCGAGGAGCAGCGCGGCCTCGCGCATTTCCTCGAGCACATGGCCTTCAACGGGAGCACCCATTTCGCGCCGGGCACGCTCGTGGAGCGGCTCCAGCGCCTGGGGATGGGATTTGGCGCCGACACGAACGCGGCGACCTCGTTCGACCACACGGTCTACCAGCTCGAGATGCCCGACACGGCACCGGCGACGCTCACCGAGGGGCTCCAGATCCTCGCCGACTACGGCGGGGGCCTGCTGATCAAGCCGGCGATGATCAACAAGGAGCGCGGGATCATCCTGAGCGAGAAGAGGACCCGGGACTCGGTGGCGTACCGCTCGTTCGTCTCCAAGCTTGGGTTCGTGTTCTCGGGCACCCTCGTGCCCGAGAGGCTCCCGATCGGCCTCACCCCCGTGATCGAGAAATCGGGCCGCGATCCGTTCGTCGACTTCTACGACACCTGGTACCGCCCGGAGAACTTCGTCGTCATCGTCGTCGGGGACATCGACGGCCCGTCCATGGAGAGGCAGATCGCCGGCATGTTCTCGCCGATCGGCCCCCGGGCGCCGGAGCACGCCCCGATCGACCTTGGGAATGTCGCCGACTTCTCGGGGGTGCACGCGCTCTTCCACGGCGAGCCCGAGGCGCCCGACACCCAGGTGGCGATCGAATCCGTGGTCCCCCGTCCCCAGCCCCCCAACACGGCGGCGAACGAGATCAGGGACGTGCTGAGGACCCTTTCCGTTGAGATGCTCAACCGGAGGCTGTCCATCCTCGCGAGGAAGGAGGGGGCGCCCTTCACCCGCGCCGAGGCGGGAGTCGAGGAGGCCTTCAGGCTTTACCGGGAGTCCTCGATCGAGGTCCATTGCAAGGCGGACCAATGGGGAGCCGCCCTCGGGGTCGCCGAGCAGGAGCTCAGGCGCGCCCTGCAGTTCGGATTCCGGCCGGACGAGCTGAAGGAGGAGGTCGCCGACTACCGCAACGAGCTCGAGGAGGCGGTGAAGACCGCGTCGACGCGCCGATCCGAGGAGCTCGCGAGCGAGATTGCCGAGAGCCTGGTCGACCGGGAGGTCTTCACGAGCCCGGCGGACGACTTGGCGCTGCTTGGGCCGGTGCTGGACAGGGTGTCGCCGGCCGACTGCGCCGACGCCCTGAGGGACGCATGGGCGGCGCCGGGCCGGTGCGTCGTCGTTTCCGGGAACGCGTCGATCGCAGGCGACGCCAACGCCGCCGTCGCCGCCGCCTACGCGGCGTCAACGGCTGTCGCCGTCAAGCCCACGGACGCGGAAGCCTCGAAGCTCTGGGCCTACGCCAATTTCGGCCCGAAGGGCGCCGTCGCCGCGCGCGCCCATGTCGACGACCTCGACTTCACGGAGATCACGTTCGAGAACGGCGTGCGCCTCAACCTGAAGAAGACCAGCTTCGAGGCCAACACGATCCACGTCCACTGCCGCCTGGGCACGGGCGAGCTGACGCAGCCCGAAGCCGAGCCCGGGCTCGGAACGTTCGCGAACCTCACCTATTCGGCGGGTGGCCTGGGACGGCACAGCATCGACGACCTTCAGGAGATCCTGGCCGGCAAGACCGTGGGCTGCGCCTTCGAGAGCACCCAGGACGCCTTCGTCCTGGAGGGGGACACCGACAAGGACAACCTCGCGCTCGAGTTCCAGCTCCTCACGGCGTCGATCACCGATCCCGGCTACCGCCCGGAATCCCTGCGCGTCGCCCGCAAGCGGATCGAGGCGGCCTACCAGGGCTTTGAGCACACGGAGCGCGGCCCGCTCAACGTCGAGGTGCCGAGGCTCCTCGCGGGCGGGGACACGCGCTTCGGGCTTCCGCAAAAGGACGCGATGATGGCGCTCAACCTGGACGAGCTCAGGGCGTGGCTCGCGCCCCAGCTGTCGGCGGGCGCAATCGAGGTGACCGTGGTCGGCGACTTCGACGCCGACGCCGTCATTGACGCGGCCGCCCGCACGGTAGGCACGCTGCCGAGGCGCGCGCCCAGGCCCCCCCTCGAGGAGCTTCGCAGGGTGTCGTTCCCGAGCCGGCCCTTCGCGAGGGACTTCCCCGTCGACACCCGGATCCCGAAGAGCGTGGTGGAATTCTACTGGCCGACGGCCGACGCCATGGACGTCCACCGGGGCCGCAGGCTCACCCTTCTTGCGGAGGTGCTTTCGGACCGCCTGCGTGTGCGGCTGCGCGAGCAGCTGGGAAGCACCTACGCGCCGCAGGCGCAGAGCTCGGCCAGCGACATCTTCCCCGGCTACGGCTTCATGTCGGCGAGCGCCCTCGTGGACCCGGCCAAGGCGGGCGAGGTCGCGGACGCCGTGGCGGCCGTCGCCAAGGACCTGCAGG
>DATNLY010000251.1:0-3689 GCA_035602635.1 Opitutaceae bacterium
GAGAGCGGCGTCGCCTCGCGCATCTGCTCGATCGTCTGGCAGACATAGCTCGTCCTCACATAGAAGGCGTTTGGCTGGCCGGAGCGCGCCCATAACTCGAACACAAGCGCCCCGCCGGGAAGCACCGGATTTTCCGGCGCCCCGGGGATCCACCAGTTCAGGCCGAGAAGGCCCCCTATGTTGGCGATGTTGGAGTCGTGCCCCACGAGCACCACCAGGCGCTCGCCCGGGGCTCCGAGGGCCCCCGGGACGGGTTGGCCGAGCGCCGCCTGCTCCAGGGTGTCGACAATATGGCTCGCCAGGTTGGAGCCCCCGATCTGAGCGGGATACCGCGTCCGGTCCAGGAGGTCGAACGGGAGCGCCAGAAGCGCCAGAAGGTCCTCGACCGACCTGCCGTCGGCGCGTCCCCAGCCCACCCCTGACAGGGGCTTGCCATCCAGGTATTCAAGCAGCAGCTCCTCGGAGCAGCGCCAGCCTGCCGCCAGGGATCCGGTCATCTTCACGGCGTACCTCGAGTCGCCGTCGACAATGGCCGACGGGCCGTCGAACGCCGTCGGACCCGCGGGGGCCCCGGGCCCGAAGACGATGGCCTTCAGCTCCGAGAGCTGCGGGGCGTAGGCGCGCTCGATCGCCCGGGTGTCGCCGCCGATCCGGCCCCGTACGGACGCGGCCGCCAGGGCCGTGTCCGGGTGCCCGACATGCGCCCGGTACGGCTGAAACAGGGGATCGTCCACTCCCTGCGCCATCGAATGGACATCGGGCTCGCCCCCCGGCACGAGCGCCTTCCCGAGGATCCGCCCCGTCTCCACCGTCCTCTGGTCGCTGTCGGCCCGCACGAACACCAGCGGACGGTCCGTGTCCGGGTTTCCCGAGAGCAGGCCATCGCCCGCGAACCGGGCCCGGTAATAGTCCCCCATGAGCGCGATCAGCAGGTTGCCCCGGGGCGTCTGGATCCCCGGGGGCGCCTCCCATTTCGGCCAGGGCTGCGGCGCGTATCTCGCCATATCCTCGTCGGTCCCCATCGGCGTGCGCACGCCGTGCCGGCTGAGGATGATCGCGAGCCTGAGCTCGTCGCCCGAGGCGGCCGTTACCGACCACACGGCAACGCAAAAAAGGAGCGCCCGGGGAAGCGTTGACCAAGTCATGGCAAATCCAATCCCCGGCGCGCGGCACCGTCAAGGCACCCGAGGCGCCCCTTCGTGGGGCGGCAGACAAAAGAGTTTGGCAGCCTCTCAATTGCGGTTACGATGCGGGGCGTTCGCCGCTGGTCGCCCCTGACCCATGAAAATCCCCCTCCTCTGCGCGCTCGGCTCCCTTGCGCTCGCCTGCAATGCCGCGCCTGAAGGCGCAGGGACCGCCCCCGCCCTGTTCCCGAGGTCCGACCTCATGACGATCGGCGTTTACTATTACCCGGAGGCCTGGCCCGAGAGCCAGTGGCCGCGCGACATCGCGAACATAAAGAAGCTGCACCTGGAGTTCGTCCACATGGGCGAATTCGCATGGGCCTTCATGGAGCCCGAGGAGGGAAAGTTCGACTTCAGGTGGCTGGACCGCGCCGTCCAGCTCTGCGCGGACCAGGGCCTGAAAGTCGTCCTCTGCACGCCGAGCCCAACGCCCCCGGCCTGGCTCGAGGAGGCCCACCCGGAGATCCACATGGTGGACGCACAGGGCCGCAGCATGCTGCACGGGGGGCGCGAGCAGGCGACGTGGAGCTCCGACACCTACCGGCATTACGTCGGCCTCATCGTGGACGCGCTCGGCAGGCGGTACGGCGCCAACCCCAATGTCTGGGGATGGCAGCTCGACAATGAGCTGAGCCACTACGGCAGCGGGATCGACTACAGCGACGCGTCCCAGCAGAAATTCCGGGCTTGGCTGAAAGGGAAGTACGGCACGGTGGCCGAGCTGAACTCCGCCTGGGGAAACTCCTTCTGGTCGCAGATGTACCAGGATTTCGACCAGATCCGCCTGCCCAACACGAGGGAGCTCGTCGCCGGCCCGAACCCCGAGGCGATGCTCGATTCCCAGAGGTGGTACGCCGACGAGGCGGCCGACTACCTGCGGTTCCAGGCCGGCATCCTGCGCAAATACTGCGGCGGCCGCCAGTGGATCACGACCAACTACATGCACCTGAACGCCGGTACGGACCCCGGGCTCTCGGCGCGGGACTTCGAGATCATGACCTGGACGAATTACCCCGTGCACGGCGAGCTGAACGAGGGCCCGCTCGGGTTCCGCCTCGGCAGCCCGGCCGCCATCTCGTTTTTCCACGACTACATGCGCAGCCTGAACGGCCTCGAGGGCCAGATGGAGCTGCAGCCCGGCCAGGTCAACTGGGGCGACGTCAACCCCCAGCCCTACCCCGGCGCGATCCACCTCTGGATAATGCGCGCGTTCGCCGCCGGATCGAGGCTGACCTGCTCCTACCGATTCCGCCAGGTCCTTTCGGGCTCCGAGATGTACCACTACGGCTTCGTGGGCACCGACGGAGTCACGCCGACGACCGGCGGGGAGCAGTATTCCCAGGCCGCCCAGGAGATCGCGCTCCTGCGCACGCACTACCGGCCCGACCCCAAGGAGCCCGCCGCCTACGCCGCCCGCCGCGCGGCCATGCTCTACAGCATCGACAGCCGCTGGGACATCGACAACCACAAGCAGAGCGTCCGCTGGGACACGGTGGGCCACATTCTCAAGTACTACCGCGCCCTGAAGGAGCTCGGATGCCCCGTGGACGTGATCACCGAGGACAAGGACTTCGGCGCCTACCCGTTCCTCGTCGTGCCGGCGGACCAGCTGGTCGATCTGGGCCTCGTCCAGCGGTGGACGAGGTACGCCGAGGCGGGCGGCCACCTGATCGTCACCTGCCGCACCGGGCAGAAGGACAGGCGCGGCCACTTCTGGGAGGCCCCGTGGGCCGGCCCCATCCTGGGCCTCATCGGCGCCAGGATAAAGTTCTACGACACGCTGCCGGCGCCGGTCACCGGGAGCGTCGAGTCCGCCGGCCATTCCTACGCCTGGTATTCCTGGGGGGAGATCCTGGAGCCGGACACGGGCACGTCGGTGCTCGCACGCTACGCCGATCAATACTATGCCGGGGGCGCCGCGGCCGTGACGCGCCATCTCGGCCGAGGCACGGTCACCTATGTGGGCGTGGACACCGCGGACGGCGCCCTTGAGGCCGAGATCGTGCGCGGGGTATACCGGGATGCGGGAGTGGCCGTGGAGAGCCTCGACGACGGATTCCTGGTCGATTGGCGCGACGGCTTCTGGGTCGCCACCAACTTCACCGCGAAGGCCCAGGCCGCGCCCGTTTCCGACGGCTCGACCATCCTGGTCGGAACCCGCGACGTTCCCGTGGCCGGCGTCACGGTCTGGCAGGATTGAATGGCCTGCTGGCGGGCTCCTCCACTTTGTCGGCGCAACATGCCGGTTCTGGGCGCCTTCGGTCGGTCTTTCGCTTAACATTACACAGGACAGCAAATCATGATGCCGGAGATTGACTATCGGGCGCATTGTGGCCATCTGTGGCCACATGAAAAAAAAGCGGCGATTGCGCTCAACCTACCCCGAGGCAAAGGCCATTGAGCTTGAAATCAAGGAGGCCGCATCGGCCTACGGGATAGAATGCGACGTGGTCAACGTGCGCGAGGCTAAGGACCAATTGTCGAGGCTCCTGGACCGCGCTGCGC
>DATNLY010000255.1:0-3755 GCA_035602635.1 Opitutaceae bacterium
GCCCCCTCGCCCACCTCGCCCTGGTCGAGCCCGCGGCCCTCGAGGAGGAGTTCCGGTCGTTCGCGCAGGACGGCTCCGACGGCCTTTCCCAGCTCCTGTCCGGGTGCGCCGCAGCGTTCGGATTCTCGGAGATCGACGAGGCCTCGGCGACCTTCGGGTCGGCAGGCCCAGGGACGGAGTGGGACACCGAGGGGCTGGAGGGCCACAGGAGGCTTCCCTCCGAGGCGCTCCTGGCCAGGGACCGGCTGCAGGCCGAGGATGACGCGCGGCGCGCCTTCCTTTCGAGGCTCGCCGAGTGGAGGAGCGAGGGCTTCACGATCGCCTTCGCCGCCTCCAAGGAGGGCGAGGAGAAGCGGATGAGGGAGATCCTCGCCGCGCATGCGACGCTTTCGAACCTGAACCCCCGATTCTTCCGCGGCAGCCTGAACGAGGGGTTCAGGGCGACCTCCCGCGGGGACGCCAGCTTCGCCATGGGCCGCGAGGGACGCGGGCTGGTCTTCGTCACGGAGACCGAGGTGTTTGGCCGCAAGAGGGCGCGGAGGCCGGCGGCTGGCGGACGGCCGCGCGCTTCCGTCGCGCAGGTGGACCAGCTCCTCGACTTCGCCGAGCTGGTCGAGGGCGACTACGTCGTCCATCTCCAGCACGGCATAGCCCTCTACAGGGGGGTGACGAAGATCGACACCGCGCAGGGCCTGCGCGAGGTGATATCGGTCGAGTTTGACGGAGGGGTTACCCTCCACGTCCCCCTGCAGGAGTCGCACCTCATAAGCCGGTATGTCGGCCTCGGGCGCATCAAGCCCCAGCTGGGCAAGATCGGCACCCTGCGGTGGGAGAAGGCCCGCCGGGCCGTCGAGCGGGCCACGGTCGACCTCGCCGCCGAGCTCCTGCGGATCCAGGCAAGCCGCGAGGCCAAGGCGGGATTCGCCTTCCCCGCCGACACGGACTGGCAGGCGGAGTTCGAGGCCTCCTTCCCCTTCACCGAGACGCCGGGCCAGCAGCGCGCCATCGACGAGACGAAGCGCGACATGGAGCGGACGCGTCCGATGGACCGCCTGATCTGCGGCGATGTCGGATTCGGGAAGACGGAGGTGGCGCTCCGGGCGGCCTTCAAGGCGGTCCAGTCCGGCAAGCAGGTGGTCGTCCTTGTCCCGACGACCGTCCTGGCGCAACAGCACCTCAACACTTTTCGGGAGCGCATGGCCGGCTACCCGATCTCGATCGAGATGATGAGCCGGTTCCGGTCGCGCCGCGAGCAGCGGGAGATCCTGGCGGCCGTCGCGTCGGGCGGGGTCGACATCCTGATAGGGACGCACCGGCTCCTGCAGCCCGACGTCGCCCCGAGGGACCTGGGGCTGGTCATCGTGGACGAGGAGCAGCGCTTTGGCGTCAGGCACAAGGAGACCTTCAAGGGCATGAGGGCGACGGTCGACGTCCTCTCGATGAGCGCCACGCCAATACCGAGGACGCTCTACCTCGCCATGACGAGCGCGCGGGACATGAGCGTCATCGACACGCCCCCGGTCAACCGGCACCCGATCCAGACGATCGTGAAGACGTACGACGAGAAGGTGGTCGTCGACGCGGTGCGCCACGAGATGCGCCGGGGCGGCCAGGTGTTCTACCTCCACAACAGGGTGGGCACGATAGACCTCGTCGCGGCGCGGCTGCGGGTGCTGATGCCCGACCTCGCGTTCGGGGTCGGGCACGGCCAGATGGGCGCCTCCGAGCTTGAGCGCGTCATGACGGAATTCGTGGCGGGAAGGTACAATGTGCTCGTCTGCACGACGATAATCGAGAGCGGCCTCGACATTCCCAACTGCAACACCCTGATCATCGAGGGCGCCGACCGCTTCGGCCTCTCGCAGCTCTACCAGCTGCGCGGCCGCGTCGGGCGCTTCAAGCACCAGGCCTACGCCTACCTCCTGCTCCACAGCCACACCCGGCTCCTGGACAGCGCGCGCCAGAGGATGAGCACCCTGCGCCAGCACACGCAGCTGGGCGCGGGCTTCAGGATCGCGATGCGCGACCTGGAGCTGCGCGGCGCCGGCAACCTCCTCGGGCCCGAGCAGAGCGGGCACATCGTCGGCGTCGGGTTCGAGCTCTATTGCCAGCTCCTGCGCCAGTCCGTCGCGAGGCTGAAGGGCGAGAAGGCCGCCGCCGCCCTGCGCGCCAGCGTGAAGCTCGACTTTGTGTTCGTCGGGGAGGGCGGGCCCGCCGAGGGCTCCCCCACGGGGCGCCATGAGGACGGGTACACGGCCCTGAAGGACGCCGAGGACGAGGCCGGCGGACCCGGGATCGGCAGCATCCAGGCCCGCATTCCGACGCCCTACATCGGGGAGACCCGCCTGCGGATCGACGCCTACCGCAGGCTGGCAATGGCCGGCTCCGTCGAGGCGGTCCGCCAGGTCGAGGCCGAGCTGAAGGACCGGTTCGGCAAGCCCGGCCCCGAGGTGCGCGCGCTGCTGCAGGTCACCGAGATACGGGTTCTGGCGGAACAAAAGGGGATTTTGTCCGTCGAATCGGAATCAAGCCGACTGAAGTGCCTGCGCGGCAGCGGGCAACGGGACGACTGGGTGATGAAAGGCTCCCGGTTTCCAAGGTTGACCGCGCCGCGCCCGCACCTACGGTTGAAGGAGATTATCGCTTTCTTGAACCATCTGCCGAATCCATGACCCTGGCCCGCAATGCCGGCGCCGCATGCGCCGCTTTCCTGATCGCGGTCTGCGCCCGTGCCCAGACGGCCCCGCCGGTGGACGACAACCTCAACCTGCGGTTCGCCAACGGCATCGTGGCGATCGCCGAGGACAAGATAATCACGATCGACGACGTGCGCCGGGAGGTTTCTCCCCTGATCCCGCAGCTCCAGCGGGAGGCTCGCAGCGAGCAGGAATTCAACCAGAAGCTCGATGCTCTCCAAGATAACGCCATCCAGAACCTAATTGACAGGGTACTGATAATCAAGGACTTCGAAAAAGACGACAAGAGGCATGTACCGGACAGCTTTGTCGACGACCAGATCGCCCAGGAACTGACCGACCAGTTCGACAACGACCGCTCGAAGTTCCTCGCCTACCTCCGGGCCCGAGGGTCCACCATGCGCGACTATCGCAAGGAGGTGCAGGAGGACATCATCTACAACTACATGACTCACCAGCAGCACAAGTCGCAGAGCATCGTGAGTCCCGTCCGGATCGAGCAGTATTACAAGGAGAAC
The DNA here is from genome assembly GCA_035602635.1 of Opitutaceae bacterium. Taxonomy (GTDB): domain Bacteria; phylum Verrucomicrobiota; class Verrucomicrobiia; order Opitutales; family Opitutaceae; genus Palsa-1447. The sequence continues at coordinate 3,215 of DATNLY010000255.1, forward strand.
AAGGACAAGTTCTACCAGGACGACAGCGTCCACCTCCGCCTGATCCAGCTGACCCGCGCGCCCGGCGACACGGACGGCGCCCTGATCGGAAAGGCCGATTCCATCCTGCTGCGCCTGCGCTCGGGCGAGAAATTTGAGGACCTGGCCAAGGAATACAGCGCCGATTCCCGCCGGGCCAAGGGCGGCGACTGGGGTTGGCAGAAGCGCTCGGACCTCAAGCCGGAGTTCAGCGAGCCGCTCTTTGCCGTGAAGCAGGGCGAATGCACCGAGCCTGTTGTAACCCCCGAGGGGGGCTTCCTGCTCTACGCCGACGAGAGAAAGTACGCCGGGATACAGCCGCTCGACGACGTGCGCGACCAGATCGAGCGCATCCTGGTCCAGCAGATGAGCCGCGAGAGCACCGACCAGTGGCTCGAGCGCCTGCGCCGCAACGGCTACGTGAAGCATTTCTAGGATTGGGGCTCTCCGCGGCGCCCTTTGCGCGCGGCCGATTGCGTTGCCGCCCGATTGCCAGGATAATGGCCGAACACGTGGTGTTCCG
>DATNLY010000263.1:0-10534 GCA_035602635.1 Opitutaceae bacterium
CCGAGGTCGCGAGCCCGGAGGCCCCGGCGCCCGCCCCGCTCGGGGTTCCGGGCGCGCTGCCCGCGCCGTTCCAGGGCCTGGCGGGCGAGCCCGCGCAGCCCTATCCCCAGGGGCCGCGCGGGGAAGGCGCCACGCCGGGACCGGCGCTCGCGGACAGCCGGCGCGAGGTCGCCCGTGGCTGGAGGTTTCTCGGGACGGCGCACGGGAGCTACGCCCTCTTTGAGACCCCACAGGGGCTCGTGCTTCTCGACCGGCGCGCGGCCCACGAGCGGATCTGGTACGAGCGGCTGAAGGCCCAGTTCAGCACGGGGAGGGTGGACGTGCAGCGCCTGCTGCTGACGATATCGATCGAGCTCAACCCGGTGGCCTCCGCCGTGCTCGGCGACAACCTGGGGTTTCTGCGGGGGCACGGGATAGAGGTCGCGGAGTTTGGCCGGAATTTCTTCCTGGTCGAGGCCCTCCCGGCCTGGATGGAGCCCGGCGACGCCGAGGCCTTCATCCGCGACCTGGTGGGGGCGCTGCGGGAGGGAAGGTTGCCCGTCTCGGACATGGACCTTGCCCGCGATGAATTGGCGCGCATGGCGGCGTCAAAGGCCGTCCGTCTTCCGCCCGGGACGGGTGAGGCCGAGGCGCTGGCGCTGGTGCGCGAGCTTTTCGGGACGTCCTCGCCGGTTTCCAGCCCCTCGGGGCGCCCGACCTATGTCGAGCTCAGCCGCGGCGAGCTGGCCCGGCGCTTCCAATGAAGGTGTTACGGTCCAAGTTTTAGCGTGACCGCCCCCGCGGGCGGCCCGAGTCTTGCATTGGAAGCCCTCATTCTCATGCACCACAAACCCACGGATGGCAGCCCGGGCGACTCCCAGGCGACGATCATGCAGTCGCTTATACTACGCCACCTCACGTCCACGCTTGCGCGCCATGCGGCGGCCGCAACGCCCAGGGACTGGTGGGTTGCCGCGACCCTTGCGGTGCGCGACACGATCCACGAGCGGATGATCGAGACCCAGGGCGTCCACAACTCGCAAAACACCCGGCGCATCTACTATCTCTCGATGGAGTACCTGCTGGGGCGCCTGTTTGAGAGCAACCTCCTCTCGACGGGTCTCACCAGCGCGGTGCGGACGGCGCTCGATTCGCTCGGCGTGAAGTTCGACGACGTCCGGGAGGCCGAGGTGGACATGGGGCTTGGAAACGGCGGCCTGGGGCGGCTCGCCGCCTGCTTCCTCGACTCGCTGGCGACGCTTGACTACCCGGCCCTGGGGTACGGCATCCACTACGAATTCGGCCTTTTCAAGCAGGAGATCGTCAATGGATGCCAGGTGGAGCATCCCGACCGATGGATGATCTTCGGAAGCCCTTGGGAGGTGATCCGCGCCGACTACACCCAGGTGGTCAGGCTGTACGGGAAGGTCGTCAACGAGTTCGACAACAATGGGAATTCGAGGCCGAGGTGGATCGAAACGCGCACCGTGCTCGGGGTGCCCCACGACATACCGACCGCCGGGTTCGGGACAAAGACCGTGAACATCCTCCGCCTCTGGGCCTCCCGGTCCTCCGACGACTTCGACCTCGCCGCCTTCAACTCGGGCGGCTATGTCGAGGCCGTCCGGGAAAAGGCGGTCGGCGAGACCGTCTCCAAGGTCCTCTACCCGAACGACAAGACGGAGAACGGAAAGGAGCTCAGGCTCGTCCAGCAGTACTTCTTTGTCTCGTGCTCGATCCGTGACATCATCCGGCGCCACCTGCGGGCGGAGGGGAATTCCTGGAAGAACTTTCCCGACAAGGTCGCGATCCAGCTCAACGACACGCACCCGGCGATCGCCGTCGTGGAGCTGATGCGCATCCTGCTCGACGAGCACGACATGACCTGGGATTCCGCCTGGGACATCACGACGCGGACGCTCGCCTACACCAATCACACGCTCCTCCCGGAGGCCCTTGAGAAATGGGGCGTGCCGCTCTTTGAGCGCGTTCTGCCCCGCCACATGCAGATCATCTACGACATCAACATCAGCCTCCTCGCCCTCTGCGAGCGGAAATGGCCGGGCGACGACGGCAAGAAGCGGGTCTGCTCCCTCATCGAGGAGAACGGGGGAAAGAGGGTCAGGATGGCGAATCTCGCCGTGGTCGGGTCGCACGCGGTCAACGGCGTGGCCGCGCTGCACACCGAGCTTCTTCGAAGGCACCTTTTCCCGGAATTCGACGAGCTTTACCCGGGCAAGTTCCAGAACAAGACCAACGGGATCACCCCGCGCCGATGGCTGCTCGAGTGCAACCCCCGCCTTTCCTCGCTCGTGACGCGCGCGCTCGGCGGCGGGGCCTGGGCGCGCGACCTCGACCTGCTGCGCGGCCTCGAGAAATTCCTGGACGACGCGGCGTTCCGGCGGGAGTTCGTGGCGGTCAAGCGAGCGAACAAGGTGGACCTGGCGAAGCTGATCCAGGCCGAGTGCGGCCTAACGGTGTCGCCCGACGCCATCTTTGACGCCCACATCAAGAGGCTTCACGAATACAAGCGCCAGCACCTGAACCTGCTGCACATCATGGCCCTCTACCGCCGGGTGCTGCAGGATCCGTCGCTCGACATCTCCCCCCGCGTCTTCATCTTCGCCGCAAAGGCCGCTCCCGGGTACGACGTGGCAAAGAACCTGATCCGCGCGATCAACGTGATAGGCGCGCGGATCAATTCCGACAGCCGCGTGGGCGACAAGATAAAGGTCGCGTTCCTCCCGAACTACAGGGTGTCGCTTGCGGAGAAGATCATACCGGCCGTGGACGTCTCGGAGCAGATCTCGACCGCCGGCATGGAGGCCTCGGGGACGGGAAACATGAAGCTCGCCCTCAACGGCGCCGTCACGATCGGGACGCTCGACGGGGCGAACGTCGAGATACGCGAGGAGGTGGGCGACGAGAACATCTTCATCTTCGGGATGACCGTCGAGGAGGTCGAGGCGCTGCGCGCGAAGGGCTACAATCCCTGGGACTTCTACAAGGGCGACGAGGAACTCCGGGCCGTCGTGGACTGGCTGGGGAGCGATTACTGGATCGCCGGTGAGCACGGCGCGTTCGGGGCCGTCCAGGGAACGCTTCTCTCCGGAGGGGACCCCTACATGGTCCTCGCGGACTTCAGGGCCTACAGCGACTGCCAGAAGAGGGTCGACGCCGCGTACGGCGACCGGGACATGTGGGCCCGAAAGATGATCCTGAACACGGCGCGGGTCGGGAAGTTCTCGAGCGACCGCACCATCCGGGAGTACGCGTCCCAGATCTGGAGCCTCAAGCCCGTCCCGATCCCGTGAGCGTCCGGGCCATACAGGGTCTCCTGGCGCTCGGGGCGGCCGTTGCCTGCAGCGCGGGCGCCGCCGAATTCTCGCCGGCGATCGTCTATGACTTCGGGGGGAAGTTTGACCGCTCGTTCAACCAGTCCGCGAGCGAGGGCGCGGCGCGCTTCACCAAGGAGACGGGCATCGCGGTCCGCGAGTTCGAGATCCAGAACGCGTCGCAGAGGGAGCAGGTCATGCGGCAGTTCGCGCGGCGCGGCGCCAGCGTCATCGTGGCCGTCGGCTTCACCCAGGCCTCCGCGGTCGAGGCGGTCGCGAGGGAATACCCCGGGGTGGAGTTCGCGATCATCGACGGCGTGGTCGACCTGCCCAATGTCGAGTCGATCAACTTCAGGGAGCAGGAGTCCTCGTTCCTGTGCGGCATGGCCGCCGCCATGGCGTCGAAGACCGGAAAGGTCGGGTTTGTCGGGGGGATGGACATACCCCTCATCAGGAAGTTCGCGCTCGGGTACCGGGCGGGCGTGGCCTACGTGGACCCGAAGGCGGAGGTGATCGAGAACATGACCGGCACGACGCCCGCCGCCTGGACCAATCCCTCCGCGGGCGCCGAGCTTGCCAAGAGCCAGTTCGGGCGGGGCGCGGACGTGGTGTTCCACGCGGCCGGAGCGACCGGCATAGGCGTCATGCAGGCCGCCGCGGACGAGGGGCTCCTCAGCATCGGCTGCGACAGCAACCAGGACTACCTGCACCCCGGGAGCGTCCTCACGTCCGCCGTCAAGCGGGTCGACGTCGCCGTCGAGACGGTGTTCAACGATGCGAGGAGCGGCGCCTGGAAGGCGGGACCCAAGGTGCTGGGCCTGGCCGAGCACGGGGTCGACTTCTCGCTCGATGAATTCAACCGGAGGCTGATAACGCCGGAAATGGAGCGGCGCCTGGACCGGGCCAAGGCCGACATCATCGCGGGCGCTATCGCCGTTCCCGAATACAAGTCGCCCTAGGAACGTGGAACCGGAGAGTCCAAAGCCCAAGGCTCCCGGTGGAGGCCCCCCGCCGGCGCTCGAGCTGCGCGGGATCGACAAGCGCTTCGGCGCCGTGCACGCGAACAAGGCGGTGTCGCTGTCCGTCGCGCGGGGCTCGATCCACGGCCTGATCGGCGAGAACGGGGCCGGGAAATCCACGCTGATGAACATCGTCAGCGGGTTCCACAGGGCCGACGCCGGGGAGATACGCGTCAACGGCAGGGCGGTCGAGATGGGCCGGCCGCGCGACTCGATCGAGGCGGGGATAGGCATGGTCCACCAGCACTTCATGCTCGTCGACAGGTTCACCGTGCTCGAGAACGTCGTGCTGGGCGCGGAGGGGGGGCGCAGGCTGGGCGACGGGCTCGCCGCCGCGCGCGACGCGCTGGGCCGGATGGGGAGGGAATACGGCCTGGAGGTTCCGCTCGACGCCGAGACGGGCCAGCTTCCCGTGGGGATTCGCCAGAGGGTGGAGATCCTCAAGGTGCTCCACCACGGGGCGCAGATCCTCATCCTTGACGAGCCCACGGCCGTGCTGACGCCGTCGGAGGCCGACCAGCTCTTCAGGATGCTTGCGCTCCTCAGGGACCAGGGAAGGACAGTGATCCTCGTGACGCACAAGCTGCGGGAGATCATGGCGGCCACCGACCGCGTGACCGTGATGAGGCAGGGGGCCGTCGTGCACGAGACCGCGACCAGCGCCACGTCGCCGCGCTTGCTCGCGGAGCAGATGGTGGGGCGCGCGGTCCTGCTCAGCGTGGAAAAGGGGCCTGCGCGGCCGGGCAGGGTGCTCCTCGATGTGAGGAACCTGGACGTGCGCGACCCCGCCGGGGTTTTGCGCGTCAAGGGGGCGACCTTCGCCCTCCGGGCCGGGGAGATCGTGGGGATCGCGGGCGTGTCCGGGAACGGGCAGTCCGAGCTGCTGGAGGCGGTGGCGGGGATCCTGCCGCGCGCCGCGGGCGAGATCCTCCTTGAGGGCCGCGACATCGCGGACGCCGGCGCCGCCCCGCGCGGACTGGGAATCGCCCACGTCCCGGAGGACCGGCTGCGGATGGGAGTCGTCGGGCAGTTCTCGGCGGAGGACAACGCAATCCTGGGCTACCACACCCGGCGGCCGTTCAGCCGGAGCGGGTTCCTGGCCCGCGGCGAGATCCGGCGCGACTGCGGGTGCAAGATGGCGGAGTACGACATCCGGCCGCCGTCGCCCTGGCTGCGGATAACGGCCTTCTCCGGGGGCAACCAGCAGAAGCTCGTCATGGCCCGCGAGATCGACTCCAAGCCCCTGGTGCTTGTCGTGGGCCAGCCGACGCGGGGGGTGGACATCGGAGCGATCGAGTTCATCCACAGGCGGATCGTCGAGCTCAGGGACTCCGGCAAGGCGATACTCGTCGTTTCGGTCGAGCTCGACGAGATCATGGGGCTTTCGGACAGGATCCTCGTCATGTCCGGCGGTGAGATCGTCGGCGAGATCCCGGGGGCCGAGGCGACCGAGAAGGCCCTCGGCCTCATGATGGCCGGTGTCGGCGGGGGGCATCGGCCATGAAGGCGCCTGCCCGGCTTCCCCGGTGGGCCGAGTTCGGCCTGCTTCCCCTGGTGAACCTGGGCGCGGCCCTCCTCATCTCCGGGGCGGTCATCCGCCTGATCGGCGAGAGCCCGTGGGCCGCGCTCAGGCTCATGGTCGCGGGCGCTTTCGGGGCGCAGGACTCGATAGGCTACACCCTCTTCTATGCGACGGACTTCGTGTTCACGGGCCTGGCGGTCGCCGTCGCGTTCCACGCGGGGCTCTTCAACATAGGAGGCGAGGGCCAGGCCTATGTGGGAGGCCTCGGTGTCGGCCTCGTCTGCCTCGCATGCGGCTCCCTTTCCCCCTGGGTCGTCATTCCCCTCGGAATCGCAGCGGGGTGCGTATTCGGGGCCGCCTGGGCATTGGTGCCCGCCTGGCTCCAGGCTAGGCGCGGAAGCCACATCGTGATCACGACGATCATGGCGAACTTCATCGCCTCGGCCCTGATGACCTACCTCCTGGTCAACGTCCTCATCAAGCCGGGCCAGCAGTCGCCGGAGACGCGGGAGTTCGGCCCCGGGGCGGTGATGCCAGCGGTCGACGTGGTCCTAGGAAGGATCGGGATCCGGTTCGCGCCGTCGCCGTTCAACCTGGCATCCCTCCTCGCGCTCGCCGCGTGCCTGCTCGTGTGGATCTTCATCTGGCGCACGCGCTGGGGCTACGCCCTGAGGGTCGTCGGCCACAACCCACGCGCGGCCGTGTTCGCGGGGATCTCGCCGCCGCGGACGATCCTCGTGGCCATGCTGATCTCCGGCGGACTTGCCGGGTGCCTGGGGGTGAACGAGCTGATGGGCTCGCAGCACCGCATTCTCCTGGACTTTCCGGGAGGCGCCGGGTTCGTCGGCATCGCGGTCGCCCTCATGGGGCGCAACCATCCGCTCGGCATCCTCGCCGCCTCGCTCCTGTTTGGCGCGCTCTACCAGGGGGGGTCCGAGCTTTCGTTCGACATGCCCCACGTGAACCGCGACATGGTGGTCCTCATCCAGGGGCTGGTCATCCTGTTCTGCGGCGCGCTTGAGGGCGTGTTCCGCGCGCCCCTGGCGGCACTCCTCGGCTCCCGGGACGGGGCGGGGCAACCCTGAATGGACGCCTACCGGGAGCTCATCCTTCTGCTGGCCGCCACGATCCGCGTGGCGACCCCGCTCGTGCTCGCCTCCCTGGGGGGGCTCTTCTCCGAGCGATCGGGACTGGTCGACCTGGGGCTCGAGGGCAAGATGCTCGCGGCGGCCTTCGCCTCCGCCGCCGTGTCCGCGGCGACGGGCTCCGCCTGGCTCGGCCTCGGCGCGGGCGTCGGGGCGGCGACGGCGCTCGCTCTCGTCATCGCGTTCGCGTGCGTGACCCACCGCGGCAACCAGGTTGTCGCCGCGATGGCCGTCAACATCATCGTCGCCGGGCTGGCGCCTACGCTCGCGCTCGCGTGGTTCGACCAGGGCGGGCAGACCCCCCAGCTCGAGGGCCCCGGCCAGCGCTTCCTGGGCATTGCCTGGCCGGGCGCGCTCCTTGCCAGGCGCCATCCGTTCCCCGGGCTCGCCTACGCCGAGCTCCTGAGCGGGCACAACCTGATCGTGTACCTAGCGGCGGCGCTGGTCCCCGCAGGGGCGTGGGTGCTCTATCGGACCCGCTTTGGGCTGCGCCTGCGGGCGGTCGGGGAGAACCCCCTCGCCGTCGACACGGCGGGCATTTCCGTGAACGCCCTGCGCTACCAGGCATCGATCATCTCGGGGGCCCTCTGCGGGGTCGCGGGAACCTACCTGTCAACCGCTGCCAGCGCCGGATTCGTGAGGGACATGACCGCGGGCAAGGGCTATCTCGCCCTTGCCGCGCTGATCTTCGGCAAATGGAGGCCCTATCCGACGCTGGCCGCCTGCCTGCTGTTCGCCTTTGCAGACGCCGGCGCCGCGCGCCTCCAGGGCGTCTCGATGCCGGTCATCGGGGTGATTCCCGTGCAGTTCATCATCGCGCTCCCGTACCTCCTCACGATCCTCCTGCTGGCGGGATTCGTGGGGGAGGCGGTGGCGCCGAAGGCCATAGGCGTGCCGTACTCAAAGGAGAGATAGGCCGCGCCCTCCCAATGCGCCTCCCGTCCCTTCAGCCGCCCCGGGCAGAGAGGATCTGGGTCGTCCATCTGCGGTGGGGCCCCGAAAGGGCGATCGCATCGAGGCGGCCCAGCGGGACCCAGACGAGCCCCGGGAGGGCCCGGCCCCGGGGCGCGCCGGCGGAGTGGATCGACTCGACAATCCTGAAACGGGTGATCGCGCGGGATCTCCGGGCGACGAGCGGCCCCTCGGAGACGCGTGCCGGGTCCATGCCGGCCTGCTCCGCCGTGGGAAGCTCATGGAGGCCCGCCAGGCGCCGCGCGCCGGGGGGATTGCGATAGAGGAGCACCTTTCCGTTTCGCTCGCACCAGACCCGGACCACGAACCTGCGCTCGCTCGGCCTCTTTTCCATCCTGGGAAAGGCCTCGGGATCGCCCGCGGCGCCGGCCAAGCAGAATCCCCGAACGGGGCACGCAGCGCACAGCGGGCGTCGCCTGAGGCAGATCGTCGCCCCGAGCTCCATCATCGCCTGGTTGTGGTCCCCGGGCGCCGCCGGGTTCATGAGGCCCTGCGCCAGGGGCCCCAGGGCGACCGACGCCGAGGCGCTGTCCCTGTACGCGGTCGCGTCGCGGGTGAGCCTCGCCAGGATCCGGACAACGTTGCCGTCCACGCAGGCGCTGGGCTCGCCGAACGCGATGCTCGCGATGGCCGCCGCCGTGTAGGGGCCCACCCCCGGGAGCTCCGCCAGGGCGCCCGCGGACCTGGGCAGCGCGCGCGGGGGCGCGACGGCCCGCGCCAGCCGGTGAAGGTTCCGGGCCCGGGAGTAATAGCCAAGGCCCTCCCAGAGCCTGAGCACGGTCGACTCCCCTGCGGCGGCAAGGGCCTCAAAGTCAGGGAGGGCCGCCATCCAGCGCCCGAAGTAGGGCAGGACGGTCGCCACCTGGGTCTGCTGCAGCATGAATTCGCTGACGACCGTCCGGTAGGGCGAGGGCGCCTCGCGCCATGGAAGCCGCCTGCGGCTCGCCCTGTACCAAGACAGCAGCGCCCCCTGGAAGGCCTCCCCGCGCGCCGCGAGCGCGCTCCCGGCGGAAGATTTGCGTGTCATTGGCGGTATTTTTGCGACACTGAATCCCTCATGCCCAAGCGCGGCCAGAACGACGAGGAAAAACCCAAGAAGCTCAGCACTTACACGCTCAAGCTCGACGACGCCCAGATGGGCAAGCTCCGCTCCATCCTGGCCGGGAGGGGATGGGAGGCGTTTGACGTCCCGTATGCCCGGTATGCCTTCAAGGGGCGCGACTGCAACGTGACTTCCTACGAGAGCGGCAAGCTCGTCGTCGCGGGCAAGGGCACGGAGGAGTTCGTCACCATGACTCTCGAGCCCGAGGTGACGATGGCGCCGAAGCTCGGGTATGACGTGGTCCTCCATCCCGAATGGTTCGAGCTCCACGCCGGCCTCGACGAGAGCGGCAAGGGCGATTTCTTCGGGCCCGTGGTGGCCGCCACGGTCATCGCGGACAGGACGGCCATCGAGGGCTGGATCAAGGCGGGAGTGAAGGACTCAAAGAGGATCGTCGACTCCGAGATCGTGAGGCTGGACAAGCTCATCCGCGAGACCCACGGGGTCGCGGTCGCGACCTGCCTTTGCGGGATGGCGAAGTACAACCTGCTGATGTCCAGGCCCCGCGCCAACCTGAACCGCCTGCTCGCCTGGCAGCACGCGACCGCCCTTTCCCAGGCGCTTGCGAGGAAGAAGGCTCCTCGGGGCCTCCTGGACCAGTTCAGCAAGCAGCCTCTCGTCCAGAGGGAGCTCGCGAAGATGGGAATAGGAGACTTCAAGCTCGAGATGAGGACGAAGGCCGAGGAGGACCCGGTCGTCGCGGCGGCCTCGGTGGTTGCGCGCGCCGAGTTTGTCCGCCAGATGCACTCGCTCTCGAGGCAGTTCGGCGGCCCGCTCCAGAAGGGGGCCGGGCCGCTGGTCAAGGAGCAGGCCGCGCAGATCATCGCGAGGTTCGGCGCGCGGGCCCTGGGAACCTACGCAAAGCTCCATTTCCGGACGGCCTACGAGGTGGTCGCCGCGGCGGGCAAGCTGGACGAGCTCCCCCTTCCCGAGCCCAAGGAGAAGACGGAATGGGGCGGGTGAGGGTCCCGCGGACGCCAGATGCCGAAGCGCCGCCAGCTCCGCAGTTTCGACCTGAAGAAGATCGAGGGCTACGAGGGCCTGATTGGCGTGGACGAGGTCGGCCGTGGCGCGCTCGCGGGCCCCGTCGTCGCGGGAGCCGTCCTCGTCACGCGCGGGTTCCTCGAGGGCCGCTGGGCGGCGACCAAGGCCGGCCGGGTGAACGATTCGAAGCTCCTGTCGGGCGCCGAGCGCGAGTCCCTCTGGTCCGAGTTTGAGGCGCTCTCGGCGCAGGGCCAGATCCACGCGCACTACGGATCGGCGAGCGTCGAGGAGATCGAGGAGCACAACATCCTGGGCGCCACCAAGCTCGCGATGAAGCGCGCCATGGAGGGAATCTATCCCGCGGCCGCGTTCCGCAGGAACGAGGAGCCCGACCTCTTCTCGTCGGTCGAGGACCGGGAGGCCTTCGTCCCCGCCGTGTCATGCCGCGTCCTCGTGGACGGGCTGCCGCTCAGGGG
>DATNLY010000264.1:0-2418 GCA_035602635.1 Opitutaceae bacterium
CCTGACCGGGGTCTCCGGCAACGCGGCCACGGTCGTCTCGACCCCCCGGGAAGCGGCCGCGGGGACCGGGGCTGCCTCGGGCGGCACGACCCGGATCACCTGCGGGCTGGCCTGCCGCTCGGCGGCCTGCGCGACCGGTGCGACCCGGACGGATTCCCTCGTGACAACCCGCGACGCGGGCGCCAAGGAAACCGTATGCACGTCCTCCAGCGATCCGCCCGCGTAGTGGATGCCGGCCCAGGTCAGGGCGAGCGCGGCCACGGCGCCGAAGGGAAGATGATGCCGGCCAACCGCAGCGAATATCCTAGGCAAGCCATCCCAGAACGACCGCCGCTCGACGATCGCCGCAAGCTGCTTTGCCCTCAATTCGGACTCGAACGAAGCCCAAAATTCCGCGGGCGGACGCTCAGCCCTCTTAAGGCTCAGGAGGTCCTCAACGGTGATTTTTCTGTTCGTATCCTGTTTCATTGGCGCAAATAGGGTTGGAGCTCAGCTTGAAGCAACTGTTTTGCATAATGGAGCCGGGAACGCACGGTTCCGACCGAGCAATCCATCACTTCTGCAATCTCCTGGTGGCTGAGTCCGTCAATTTCGAATAAAGTCACTACTGTCCTGTGGTTGATAGACAGTTTTTGCATCGCATCGTTCAATTTTTCCTGGAGTTCCGAGATGAAGGCGCTGCGCCCCACGCCTGTCGTATCGGTCAGGGCGTCAATCACATCGCGCGCAATGGGATCGTCCCCGCGGACCGCCTCAAGGCTGAAAAAGGACCGCAGCCTGTTCTTCCTGAGGTGGCTCATCGTCGAATTCACCGCGATCCGGTAGAGCCAGGTGAAGAACGACGCCTGCCCCTGGAAGCGGTGGATCGACTGGAACGCCTTGATGAACGCATCCTGGGCCAGGTCCGCGGCGTCCTCCCGGTTGGAGGTCATGTTGTAGACGATGCCCACCACCCGCTCGCGGTACTTGCCCACCAGATGGTCGAAGGCCGCCACATCGCCTCCCTGCACGCGCCTGACCACGGCCAGGTCCGCATCCGCCTCGAGCTTGCGCTCAGGGGATGCCACGAGAGTCTTCTCGAGCGCTTTGCTGGCGTTCATTCGGCGATGGAAGGAAATCTCCGGCGCCGGTGCATGGCAAATCGAAAAGGCCCCCCGCGCGAGCTCATGCGACGGGCCGGAGCGCGGCCACCTGCCCAAGCAGGGCGTCCCCGAGCGCAAGCAGCTGGTGCGTGGGGGGATGACCGGGCCATTCGGCAAGGGCCGCGCGCGCGGCGTTCACCTCGCCCGCCACGGACGCCTGAACCGCGTCGAAGACCCCTAGATCGGCCATCTGGCTCAGCCGAAGCGCGGGCTGGGAGGGCCGCCGCCCTGCAATCTCGTCGGACAGGGCCGCCCTCTCCCGCTGCGGGAGCCTGTCCATGAGGGCAAAGAGCGGAAGCGTGAGTTTCCCGCTGGCCAGGTCGGTGCCGAGCGTCTTGCCGATCTTCTCCTCCCGGCCGAAGAAATCGGCCAGGTCGTCGTAGATCTGGTAGGCGATGCCGAGATGGCGGCCAAACCGGTCCGAGGCGTCCACGTAGCCCGCCTCTGAGCCGGACAGGCGCGAGCCCAGGTTGCACGAAAGCCGGAAGAGCTCGGCCGTCTTGAGCTCGATTATCCTCTGGTACTCGGCCGGGGTCAGGTCGGCCGAGCCGCGCCTCAGTCCCTGGACTATCTCGCCGGCGCACACCCTGCGGGTGGATTCCGACACGGCCGCGCAGACCTCCGTCGTCGGGAAATGGGTCGCCAGGTGGAGGGCGTGCGCGAAGAGCGCGTCGCCCAGCAGCACGGCCGTCGTCACGCCGAATTCCCGGGCCGCCGTCCGGCGGCCCCGGCGCACGTCCGCGTCGTCCATGATGTCGTCGTGGACGAGGGTTGCCAGGTGGACAAGCTCGACGACGGCCGCCGCGCGCACCAGGTCGGGCGAGACCGTGCCGCTCGCCCGCCATCCGCTCAGGAACACGAGCGCGGGCCTGATCCGCTTGCCCGAGGTGTCGATGCAGTAGTTCGCCATCTCCCGGATCTCCGGCTCGAACGAGGCAAGCTGGCCCTGGAGGAACCGGTCGAGCGCCGCCAGGTGCGGGGCCAGTCCGGCGAACACCCCCGCGAAGGCGGGCGGGCTGGCTGGGCTCGGGAAAACTGGGCTTGGGGTCCTGGCCATGGACGACCGGACCCTAGCCCGAAATCACGAAATCACCAACCAATTGTCGATTTTTGGGGGTTCCCCGGGCGGGTGCCTCAGGGAACCTCGTAGACCTCGACCAGCGCGACTCCCGTTGCCGTCCCCGTGCCGGAGAGCACGGCCGTGTAGGTGCCGGGCGGAAGGACGATGAGGATCGCCGAGTCCGCGCTGCCGCTGGCATACACGAACGCCCCCGTC
>DATNLY010000266.1:0-6527 GCA_035602635.1 Opitutaceae bacterium
GCTGACCGCCAGAGAGCCGGTGCCGGAGTTTCCCACAATCACATTGGGCGGCAGAGTGTAATCGCCGCTAAAGATGACCTGTTGCGAACTTCCCAGAGTCAGAGTCACGGCCGAGCTCGTGACTTTGCCCAATGGGTTCGCGACAACCACGGCGACGCTCGCATTGCTGTCGTCCAATTGAAGGTTCAAAATCGACAGGCTGGCCGAGGCAGAACCGGACACCACGCTTCCATCCTGCTGAGCCCCGTCGGCGAGTGGCACGCCGTTCAGGTACCATCGGTAGGAAAGGCCCGCTCCGGTCCCAGTGACGGAAAAGGTCGCGCTGGAGCCCACATAGGAGGCCTGCGGCATCGGCTGCGCCGAAATGCCTGCGATTTCGCCGGGGACGGGACTCAGCAAATAGGCCCGTCCATTGCTGTCGTCCGCGACAATCTGCCCCGAGTCGTTGATGGCCACGGCCGTGGCGAGCGTGATGCCCGGCAGGTTCGAAAGCCCATTTAGATCGGCCACGAAGCCGTTGAAATAAACGACGGCAAGTTGGCCAGCGCCACCGACGGGATAGCGATCCCCGCCTTCCCCCGCCTTGCTGGAGGATCCCACTGCAACGCCCGCGTTGTTGATGGCGTTGCCAATGCTGAACGGGTAGAGGCCGCCAATCGTACCCAGATCGGTCACGGATCCATTGCTGAATGTCACCGCGTGATTGTATCCGTTGGAGCCATTAATGGCGTAGCCCACCGCTACTCCTCCGTTGTTAATTCCCTCCGCCTGGCTGAAGGTGCTGCCGTTCAGCGTGCCAAGATCAACCATAATGCCGTTGATGAAGCTGAATGCATGGGCCTGCGAGTTGGTTGCCGGCGTGGAGTCGGACCAGCCGACAACCGTGTTTGAATCGTTGATGCCCGTAGCGTAGCTCCTCGATCCACCCAGTGTTCCAAGCGTCGTCCCGACACCTCCGACAGAGACGAACCCGTGGAAGCCCTGAATGCTCCCGGCTGCGCCGCCCGATAGGTTGATCGAGTCAAACTGGTACCTTTGATTGTTTATCAGGCCCAGATCGGTCATCGCACCATTGCTGTAGGTAAAGGGGCGGAAGGTGCCGTCGGCATTGAGCAGCCAACCCGTTATGATCCCGGCATTGTTAATAGCTGCCGCGGAGCTAGCGACAGCGGTGCCGAGCACCCCCAGGTCGGTCAACGTGCCATTGCTATAGCTGAAGGCGTGCACGGGAGTGGTGAAGCCTTGCGGGAGATTCGACCCGGGGAATGAGTAATTGCCTGAGACAAGAGGGGCACCCACGACGGTGGAATAGCCCACTACGGTCCCCGCATTGTTGATACCCATGCCAAAGCTGCTGCCGCCGCCGAGATCGCCCAGATCAACTGCCGTGTATACGGATTGGCCCAAGACGGCACAGACCGAAACCGATAGTAGAGAAATGACCGCTGCGAGTCGGTGTAGTGGATTCATGGGGACTTTTGATGTGGGGTAATGTGGGAAAATCGGAAATTCACGGAATATTCCGCGGCGTGCCGTGCACGAAAACACTTGGGGCGCCCTGTTCCATCTTGTAAATTGCTCGGCCTTGAAGAACTGCGCGGTGCGTGCTGGCGGTCGATTGGCCTGCGCTATATAGCCCAAACATGCCCGGCTCCCGCGAGCGCCGACGCGGCCAGCGATGAAAAACGGCGGCACTTCAGATTGGTGCGGAAATGCGCACGCACGCACACAGAAACCCTATGTGAACAAAGAGCACTAGAGCTGGAGGACCCGGACAACCGGCTTACGAGAGCAATATATGAATTCAATACAAGCATCTATTGGCGACTGATCCCGAAACTCCGTAGATTTTTCCGCATGCAATTCATGATCTTCCTCGTTTCAGGGAGACCGCACTTACAATTATGCCATGCATTTGCAGGACACCATTAGCTGGAGCGACGAAACGGAGTCCGAGAACCTGCACCGACTTATCAGATGCAGATCCGTCTATATAATTCAGGCCGGTTGATCTTGCCCTGGGCATTTCGCGGCCACGGCGATATACTCACGTACCGCTTGGGCCGCTTGAACGGCTCCAGCGCGGAAAGCGCGGACACAAGTTTCTCGGGGCGCGGTCCGTGACTTCCTGTCGGGTGGCAGGCGACCACGACCTGCCCCCACTCAGGATCCGGGATGCCGATCACGGCGACGTCCTCGAATTCCCCGCTGAGCCGGAGGGCCGACTCGACCTCCTCCGGGGAGACCTTCTCGCCGCCGGTGATGATGACGTCGTCGGCCCTCCCAAGGATCACCAGGCTGCCATCGGCACCAATGGAGCCGACGTCCCCCGAGATCCAGGAGCGTTCCGTGCTCAACCCTGGGAAATAGCCCCGGAAGACCGACTCCCCGGTGACCCTCACGGCGCCGCCCTCCGTGTCGATCCTCGCGTGGGGAAGGGCCGCGCCGCAACCGCGCTGGCCGTTCAGGAATTGCCAGGGCTTGAGGGCCGCGACCATCGCGGCCGTCTCCGTTGCCCCGTAGCACGGCGAGAGGGGGAGCTCCATCCGGGCCGCCTCGTCGAGGAGTCCGGCCCAGGCCGGGCCCCCGCCCACGGAGATGACCTGGAACCTCCTGAGCCAGGCGACCGCGTCCCCCGATGAGAGGAGCCGCTGCAGCTGGGTCGGGACCAGGGAGATGCAGCACTCGCCCGGAATGTCGTCCGGGAGCCGGCCGGCCTCGGCGTCCTTCCAGCTCCACGGGATGAATTTTCCCCCGGTCAGCGCGCTCCGCATCCACGCCATGAGCCCACTCACGTGGTGGAGCGGAAGGACGCAGACCGAGTTGACCGGGCCCAGCTCAAGATGGCTGCAGAACCCGTCCACAGCCGCCGAGAGGGTCCAGCCGTCGTGCCGGGCAAACTTCGGGCCGCCGCCCGAGCCGCCGCTCGGGATCATGAGCCAGCCGCGCTCGCCGCATTCGCCCCGCACCGACAGCCTGGCGAGCTCGGCCCGCTCGGCGGGGCCCCAGGAGGGGTTTGACAGGAAGACGTTGCCCTCGCCCGCGACGGCCGCAGCGAAGGCCCTCATGAATTCCGCGGGGTCGGGCGCCTCGACGACCCGGGAATTCCCTGACGCGCCTGACGGGACGGCCCCGAGGAGCCTCGCTAGCTCGCGGCGTTCCATGCGGCCTCCGGGTTGATCCGCTCGACGTCCTCGGACCGCAGGAAGGGGACGGCCGTCGGTCCGTCGAAAGTCGCATCGGAGAACAGGGGCCAGACGCCGAAGCCCAGGGCCGGGGTGTCCCCGGGCCAGGCGAACGCCTCCCTGAGCGCAGCCTGGGCGCCGATGGCGGTCTCAAGCGACGACGAGAAGACCACGCGCGCCTTCGCCGCGGCGAGACGGGCGAGCGTGTCCGGGGCGTCCCCCAGCAGGGCGGGCTTGATGACAAAATAGCCGGCCCAGCCCGCGTCGATCCACCCGCCGATGTCGCGGTCGCCGCCGATGGACTCATCCAGGGCGATCGGGACGGGATAGTCCCCGGAAAGCCCCCGGAGCTGGTCCTCGGCGCCCCTCGAGTCGGCGGCGACCGGCTGCTCGACGAACTCGACGGGGCGCTCCGAGCAGCGGTCGAGCCAACGCTTTGCGGTCCTCGGATCCCACGCGCCGTTGGCGTCCAGCCTGAACCTCGAGCCGGCGGGCAACGCCCCAATCAGGTCGTCGAAGAGCGCCATCTCGTCGTCGGCCGCCCCCACCCCGACCTTCCACTTGAAAACCCTGAAGCCCGCGTCCGCCTTGGGGGGCGCGTCCGCGAGCGCGGACCGGCCCGCGGGAAGAAGCGCGGCCACCCCCAGGTTCCCGTGGCGCGGCGCCCTGGCGCCGCCGATCGCGCAGCGGAGGGCGTAGCGCAGGGAGCAAAGCCTCCCCGGGACGCGCCCCAGCACCTGCCCGTCAACCTCCCCGCCGAGGGAACGGCAGAAGGCCTCGTCGTCCTCGGGCGACTCGGCCCCGGGGATCGGCAGCGGGGAGGCCTCGCCGAAGCCCGCCGAACCGTCGGGGCGCTCGACCCGGACGTAGAGGCCCTCGCGCACGGGCCAGGCGCCGCGGGCCGTCCGCACAGGGGCCCGGAACGGCAGGCTGTAGCGGCGGCAGTCGAGGCGAAATTCCATTTTATTTGCATTAATACCGAAAGGCATTACTTGGTTCCCGGCAACCCATGAGCAAGGTTGCAAAGAAATCCCGGTCCGCGGCGGACTCCCAGTTCTACCTTCCTGCGGAGGAATTCTTCCGCTCGAGCATCCCGACGGCGCTCACGTACGACGACGTCACGCTCGCCACGCTCTACTCGGAGATCCTCCCGAAGGACGCCGACACGTCCACCTCGGTCTCCGAGTCGCTGGGGCTGCAGATCCCCGTCATCTCCTCCGACATGGACACGGTCACCGAGACAAGGATGGCGATCGCGATGGCCCTGAACGGCGGGCTCGGGCTAATCCACTACAACATGGGCCCGAAGGAGCAGGTGAAGGCCGTCGCGCGCGTGAAGCGCCACATCCACGGCCTGATCCAGGACCCCATCACGGTGAGCCCCGGCCAGACCATCGGGGACCTGCTGGCGATGATCGACCTGAAGCGCTACGAGTTCTCGACCTTCCCGGTGGCCGCCGATGACGGGAGCCTCGTCGGGCTCGTCTCCGGCAACGTCGTCAAGGAGCGCTACCGCGCGAAGAAGGTGGCCGACGTCATGACGCCCCGGGCGCAACTCATCACGGAGTCCGAGTCCGACGTCTCCAAGGACCCGATCAGGGCCGCGGACCGGTTCTTCAGCGCCCATATCGGCGTCAACAAGATGCTGGTCGTCGACGGCAAGGGCCACCTGCGGGGCCTGGTCACGGCGTCCGACGTCGAGCGGATCACGGGCGAGACAAAGTCGCGCAGGAAGCCCGCGCGGGACTCCCAGTTCAGGCTGGTCGTCGGGGCCGCCCTGTCGCCCGCGCGCAAGCCCGACGGGTCCGTCGACCGCGACGCGGTCCTCGCCCATGTGGGCCACCTGGTAGACGAGCACATCGACGCCGTGGCCATATCGACGGCGCACGGCCACACCGCCAGCGTGGGGGCCCTGGTGAAGCTTGTGCGCGGCGCCTTTCCCTCGCTCACCCTCATGGCCGGCAACGTCACGAGCGCCGAGGGGGTCGATTTCCTCGCGGACTGCGGCGCCGACGCGGTCAAGGTCGGCCAGGGACCCGGGGCCATCTGCACGACGCGCATCGTGGCCGGCGTCGGCATCCCCCAGTTGACCGCGCTCTATGTCGCCTCGACCGCGGCCAGAAGGCGCGGAACCCGGATCCTCGCGGACGGGGGAATCGCCAAGTCCGGCGACATCGTCAAGGCCCTCACCCTGGCCGATGCCGTGATCTGCGGCAGCGTGCTGGCGGGATGCCGCGAGGCGCCCGGTGAGATCATGGAAATCAGCGGGAAGACCTACAAGCAGTTCCGGGGGATGGGCTCGCTCGCCGCGATGAAGGCGGGAAGCGCCGCCCGTTATGGAAGGGAGGGCGACGACACAAGGAAGGTGGCCGCCGAGGGGATCGAGGCGCTGAAGGAGGTGAGCGGCTCGGTGGACGAGGTCCTCACCGGCCTCATCGGGGGCGTGCAGAGCGGGATGGGCTACCTCGGCGCCAGGAACCTGGCCGCCCTGCGCGAGAGGGCCCGGTACGCGCGCGTCAGCCCGGCGGGCCAGAGGGAGGCCTCCCCGCACGACGTGGTCGAGGTGTCGACCCGCAGCCACTAGGGCGGCCCGGGCCCGGCCAAAGTTGGGGCTTGCCCTCCGCCGGGGGCTCAGCATTCCAATCCCCTGCAACAGGGGTCTTGGACTTCGGTTGCGCAACGCACCATGTCCCTGCCCCCCTTCACGAGCCAGCTCATCGCGGACGTCGGCATTTCGCTCGGCGACGAGGGAAAGGGCCGGCTCGTGCCGGAAATCGCCGAGGAGCTCCGCTCCACGCCCCGGCCCGTCACGGTGGTGATGAAGGTGAACGGGGGTGCCAACGCCGGCCACACGGCGGCGGGCGTGAAGCTGAACCTGCTCCCCTCCGGGGTCGTCACGCGCGAGATCCCGCACCTGGCGATCGGCAGCGGCGTCGTCGCCGACCCGAGGAAGTTCCTCTGGGAGGCGGCGCCTCTCGAGCGCAAGGGCTACTCGGTCATGGGAAGGCTCCTCATCGACGAGCGCACGATGGTCTCCGACCTCTCGCACAGGCTCCTCGAGCTGGCGGAGGAGGACTACCGCGTCCGGGTCCTCTCCGAGGAGCCCCGCGGGGCCACGGGGCGCGGGATCTCGGCCGCCTACAGCGAGGAGACGGGCCACTGGCAGATGCACTTCTCGGACTTCCTCGCGGGCCCGAACTTCTTCGCGCGCAAGCTCGCGCAGCGCGCCGACCGCGCGTGCCGGACGATCCGGCACGTCTACAGCGTGAGCGAGTCGTCGTGGGCCGGTTTCTTCGACCGGCTGACCGAGTCCGAGCTGCGCGCGAACGCCGAGACGATCGA
>DATNLY010000203.1:0-3947 GCA_035602635.1 Opitutaceae bacterium
GGCCCGAGACGGGGTAGTTGTAGTTCGCGAACTCGATCCGCGAGACGATCCCCTTGGTGATCGACAGGCTGGTTCCGCCGGTGGGGTACCCGTAGACCAGGACGGGATCCTTGATCTCGGGAAGCTTGCTTGCGCGCGGGAGCGGCGGGTGGGTGTCGAAGAACGACTCGTCGTCCAGCTTCAGAACGGCCAGGTCGATGCCCGGCGCCACCATCTCGACCGTCGCCGAAATCTTGTCGCCGGCCTGGTTTGCCTGGACCTGGATCTCGCTCGCATAGAGGACGACGTGGGCGTTCGTCAGGATTCGCTTTCCCTCGATGACGACGCCGCTGCCCGTGATGTCCTTCGGCTCCTGCTTGGTCCATGGCTTGAAGGTGTCGGGGTAGCGCACGATGCTGAAGACCTTGACCACCGAGTTCTCTATGGTGGACGGTTTCGTGCTGGAGTCCGCGTCCTTGGAACCCACCGCGGCCGGCGCGGGGCCGCCGGCAGCCGAATCTTTGGCCGTGCCTTGTGCGAACAGGGAAGGGGCAACCCCGAGCAGCAGGGTGGCGAACAGGGGCAGGAGCGAGCCGGCCGCCCGCCGGGGTGGGAGGTTGGAGTTCACGCTCGGAGGGTGATGGACCCTACGGGCACGGATGCCAACCCCATTTCCTCAGTAAGCGATCCTGTCGGCCTTCTTCAGCCACTGGTCGAATGCCGAATGCGCCTCGCCTCGAAGCATGGGCATCATGGCAACCTTCCTTCGCTCCGGGGCCAGGGGGATCTCTGAATAGATGAACTCGTCGTCGAAGCCGATGGCGGCGGCGTCCTTGCGGCTGTTGCCGTAGAACACCGAGGGTATGCGGGCCCAGTAGACGGCCGACAGGCACATGGGGCACGGCTCGCAGCTCGCATAGAGCGTGCAGTCGGCCAGCTGGAACGTCCCGAGCGCCCTGCAGGCCTCCCGGATCGCGACGATCTCCGCGTGAGCCGTCGGGTCGCAGGTGGACGTCACCTGGTTGCTGCCGCGCCCGACGACGCTCCCGGCCCGCACGACCACGCAGCCGAACGGCCCCCCGCGCCCCGAGCGGACCGCCTCCTCGGAGAGGCGGATCGCCTCGCGCATGAATGCTTCGTCGGAGTTCGGGGAGGTCACGAGGCAAAGAGAGGTACAAAGGAGGTGACAGGACTCAACGAGGAAGTTTACGGTGACCGCTCAATCCAAGCCGCCCATGCCCTCCACCACGTTCTCCGGCCTCGAAATCCGCGGCCCCATCCAGCCGGGCCACGGGGAGATCCTGACCCCCGGGGCGTGCGAATTCCTGGCGGGGCTGTTCCGGGAGTTCGAGCCCCGCCGCCAGGAGATCCTGAGGCAGCGGGTGGCGCGCCAGGCCGAGCTGGACGCCGGCGTGCTCCCGGACTTCCTCCCGGCGACGCGGTGGCTGCGGGAGGCCCCTTGGAGGGTGGCGCCCATCCCCGCCGACCTGCTCGACCGCCGCACGGAGATCACGGGCCCCGTCGACAGGAAGATGGTGATCAACGCCCTCAACTCCGGGGCGAAGGTGTTCATGGCCGACTTCGAGGACGCCACGTCCCCGACCTGGGAGAACCTCCTGGACGGGCATGTCAACCTGAGGGACGCGGTGCGGCGCACGATCTCGTTCACGAGCCCGGAGGGGAAGGCCTACCGGCTTGCCGAGAGGACGGCCACGCTCTTCGTCCGGCCGCGCGGCTGGCACCTGCCGGAGAAGCACGTGCTCCTGGGCGGAAGGCCCGTCTCGGGGGGGCTCTTTGATTTCGGGCTCCATTTCTTCCACAATGCGCGCGAGCTCCTCGCCCGCGGGTCGGGCCCCTATTTCTACCTGCCGAAGATGGAGAGCCACCTGGAGGCCCGCCTGTGGAACGACGTCTTCATCCGCTCCCAGGAGGCGCTCGGGATTCCCCGGGGCTCCGTGCGCGCGACGGCCCTCATTGAGACGATCCTCGGGGCGTTCGAGGCGGAGGAGATCCTCTATGAGCTGCGCGAGCACTCCTGCGGGCTCAACTGCGGCCGCTGGGACTACATCTTCAGCTGCATCAAGAAGCTCCACGCGCGCCCGGACTACATCTTCCCGGACCGCGCCCAGGTGACGATGACGGCGCCCTTCATGCGGGCGTACTGCCTCTACGTCATCAAGGTGTGCCACCGGCGCGGGGCGCACGCCATGGGCGGCATGGCCGCCCAGATACCGATCAGGAACAACCCCGCCGCGAACGAGGCGGCGCTCGCGAAGGTCCTCGCCGACAAGGAGCGGGAGGCGGCGGACGGGCACGACGGCACCTGGGTGGCCCACCCGGGGCTGGTGCCGGTCGCGCTCGAGGCCTTCGACAGGCACATGCCGGGCCCGAACCAGATCGGGCGCCAGCGCGACGACGTCAGCGTGACGGCGGCCGACCTGCTAGCCGCCCCCGCCGGGACGATCACCCTCGAGGGAATCCGCACCAACATCAGCGTCGGGATCCAGTACCTCGAGGCTTGGTTCGGCGGGCTGGGCTGCGTGCCCCTCTACAGCCTCATGGAGGACGCGGCGACGGCGGAGATCTCGCGGGCGCAGCTCTGGCAGTGGATCCACGGCGGGGCGAAGCTCGGGGACGGCCGGCCGGTCAACAGGGAGCTCTACGACATGCTGCTCGGAGAGGTGATCGCGCGGATCCAGTCTGAGGTGGGTGCCGACCGCTACTCGAACGGGCACTTCAGGGTGGCGGCCCACCTGTTCACCGAGATGGTGAAGGCCCCCCGGCTCGACGAGTTCCTCACGCTCCCGGCCTACGAGCTCCTGGGGTGAGCCCGCCCATGCCGATCCCGCTCTCCGCGCTCAACTCATGCGACCGGGGCGCGTTTGTCTCCGCGCTCAGCCATGTCTTCGAGCATTCCCCCTGGGTAGCGGAGGGGACGTTCGACAGGCGCCCCTTCGGCGACATTGACGGCCTGCACGCCGCGCTCTGCGCGACGATGATGGAGGCGCCGGCGGAGCGCCGCCTGGCCCTCCTGCGCGCGCATCCGGACCTGGCGGGCCGGCTCGCCCAGGCGGGGGGCCTCACGGAATCCTCTACCCGCGAGCAGGCCGCCGCCGGCCTGGACAGGCTTGCGCCCGCCGAGGAGGAGGAATTCCGGCGGCTCAACGGCGCCTACCGCGCGCGCTTCGGGTTTCCCTTCATCCTCTGCGCCCGGCTGAGCGAAAAGGGAGCCATCCTGGCCTCGATGAGGGCGCGGGCGGGCAATTCCGCCGACGCAGAGCTCTCGACGTCGCTCGGCGAAGTCGCCAAGATCGCCCGGCTTCGGCTCAACGAGGCAATCGAAGGGGACAAATAACATGCACGGAAAACTGAGCACCCACGTCCTGGACCTCTCGGCGGGCCGCCCCGCGGCCGGGCTGCGGATCGAGCTGCGCCGCGTCGCGCCCGGGCCCGCGCTTCTCAAGACCGCCGTGACGAACCTGGAGGGCAGGACCGACGCGCCCCTCCTCGGCCCGGAGGAGATGGCCTCCGGCACCTACCAGATGGAGTTCCACGTGGGCGAGTACTTCGCGTCGAAGGGCGTGACCCACGGGAAGGCCCCGTTCCTGGACATTGTCCCCGTGCGCTTCTCGATCAGCGATTCCTCCGCGTCCCACCACATTCCTCTCCTGGTCACGCCGTGGGCCTACAGCACGTACCGCGGGAGCTGACGCTGCGCCGCGAATGCCCAAGAAGACCCTCTCCCAGGCCGCTGCCACCCTCGCGCGGCGGATCGACCTCCTGGCCCGGGTGTCGGAGGAGCCGGGGGCCACGACCCGCACCTTCATGTCGCCGGCGATGCGCAGGGCCAATGCGCTCGTCGCCGGCTGGATGCGGGGCGCGGGCCTCTCGGTGCGTGAGGACTCCGTCGGAAACCTGGTCGGAAGGACGCGGGCCCCGGCGAAGGCCGGGACGCTTGTCATGGGATC
>DATNLY010000205.1:0-3205 GCA_035602635.1 Opitutaceae bacterium
CAGCTCCTCGTATCCGAAGGGCGCCTTGTTGAAGCCGGCCTGGATGATGAGGAGGGGGCTCTGCTTCCATTCGATGTAGGCCTTGTCAAAGGACGTGTTGGCCAGGTCGTAGTTGAGGACGCCGCTCCAGCCGTCCCCAAACGAGGCGGTCGCCCCGATGTACATCCGGCGCAGGAGGAAGTGCTCGGTGGAGACCGGATTCACCGGGTTTCCCGAGATTGTGGTCCCAAGGCCGTCGTACTGCTCCTGGAAACGCCCCGAGATGGTCAGCTTCTGGACATATTTCTCACCGCTGGTCTCGACGTCATCCGCCGCCTGGGTCTTCGCCATCTCGGCCGTGATAGCCTTGGCGTCCTTGTCTGTCAGGATTCCCTTCTTGATGAGCACGTTTATCAGGGCTTGGTCGTCGACGGACTGGGCAAACGCGATTCCGGTGCAGGCGGTCGCGACTCCGAGGAGCGCCAACCATTTTGTTTTGTTCGGTAGCATGGGTACTAGGCGGTGTTGGATGTTGTCTAACGCTGGATGGATCAGAACGCGGTCATCCTATCCGGCGATTGTTACGAACGCGTGTCGGCGCCGTGACACTCGGGTTAAACGGGCGCTGACGGCGGCGCAAAGAACGCGCTTGCGCGCCCGGTGCGGCGATACGAAACCTTTGCCATGGACAGCGTGACGGAGCTCACCGAGGAGGTCGCCGCGATGGGCTCGCACATGTTCCGGGTGCGCCTGCCGCTCGTAGGGGAGATCCGGGCGTATTCCTGGGAGAAATTTCGGGCGGACCTGCTTGCCGGGGCGACCGTGACGCTCGTCTCGATCCCCCAGGCGATCGGCTTCTCGCTCATCCTGAACCTGCCGCCCCAGCCGGTGATCGCCTCCGTGATCATCGGGGGCTTCGTGGGCGCGCTCTTCTTCTCGTCGCGCCACCACGTCTTCGGCCCGACAAGCTCGATCAGCCTCATCGTCGCCGCCACCATAGCGGCAAATTCCGGCGACGGACTGACGCCGCTCCAGCTCGCGGTCTATCTCGCGTTCCTGATCGGCGTGATCCAGCTCTTCGCCGGCCTCCTGAACTTCGGCGAGGTCACGAAGTTCATCTCTCGGTCCGTCGTCGTGGCGTACAGCACGGGCATAGGCATCCTTCTGATAGCCAGCCAGTTTCACAATCTCCTCGGCTACTCGGTCGATGCCGGCCAGAACTTCTCGACCAACGTCTGGCAGGCCCTTTTCGACCTCGGAACGGCGCGGGTCTTCCCCTTTGCGCTCGGAATCGGCCTGCTCACGTTCCTGATCTTCTGGCTCGTGCGCCGGCTTCGCCCGGGCTGGCCCGAGGCCCTCATCGGCCTGGGACTCCTCGGCATCGCCGCAAAGCTGTTCACCCGGTACCACCACCCCGTCCCGTTCCTGATGGTCCGCGACGAGGGCGCCCTGACCGCCGTGATCCCGTCGTTCGCGAACTTCCACATAGGCCCGAGGGAGATCCACCTCCTGCCCGAGCTGGCCGCCACCGCGATCGCCATATCGATCCTGGGGATGCTGGAGGCCACCTCCATCACGAAGGGGCTGGCGGCGCGCAGCGGCCAGAAGATTGAGCCGAACCAGGAGCTGGTGGGCATGGGTGCGGCAAACATCGCTTGCGCGCTGTTCGGGGCCGTGCCGGGTTCGTCGTCGTTTGCCCGGTCCGCGGTCAACTTCCAGAGCGGGGCGAGGACGCAGCTGTCGTCCATGATGAGCAGCCTGGTCGTGCTCGCGGTCCTCTCGTTCGTCACGCCCATCTTCAACTTCATCCCCGTGGCCGCGCTGGCCGCCCACCTGATCCGCGTCGGCTTCAAGATGATCAACTGGCACCAGATCCGCATCGCCTGCCGGTCAACCCCGTCGGACCTGGTCGTCTTTGTCGTCACGCTCGGCTCGTGCCTCTTCCTCAGGCTCGACACCGCCATCTACGTGGGAATCGGGGTCTCGCTCGTCCTCTTCCTGAAGGCGACAAGCACCCCCACGCTGGTCGAGTACGCCATCAACGAGAGCGGGAACCTGGCGGAACTCAGGGACCCTGCCCAGCGCCCCCACCCCGAGATCTCGATCATCCACGTCGAGGGGGAGCTCTTCTTCGGCGCGGCGGACCTCTTCCAGGAGCAGGTCCGCAGCCTTGCGGAGAACCAGAACATCCGGGTCTTCATCCTGAGGATGAAGAACGCCCGGCACCTGGACGCGTCGACCGTGATGGCCATGGAGATCCTCCACGACTACCTCCGCAAGACGGGCCGTCACCTGCTGATCAGCGGGAGCAACCCAGAGGTCACCCGCGTGCTGACAAACAGCGGGCTCCTGCAGCTGATCGGGCCTGAGAACATCTTCCCCGCCGAGGACAACCCCACCGTGGCGACCCGCAACGCGCTCAAGCGGGCCAAGGAGCTCCTGCCGGGCGAGGCCCTCGGCGTCAGGGTGTTCTACGACAGGAAGCCCGCCGAGCCGTGACGGCCCGGGGGCCGCCCGCGTCCCCGGGGAGCGGCCGCCCGAATCCTTTCCTCCCCGCCGGACGTCTTTCTCCGTCGCCCCTCCCCATGAACATTCCCCGTCTTGTCTGCCGCGTCGCCCTCGCCCTCCCCTTTGCCCCCACCGCAGGACTCGCCGCCGCCGCCGCGCCCGCGGCTGTGACGCTCGACTGGCTCGGCCACGAGGCGCCGACGGTGGACGGCGGAGTGAGCTGGGGCGTGCCCTGGCCGAGGGGCCAGCTCCGGAAGGGCGACAATCTCGTGCTGACATCCGCCTCGGGGCAATCCGTGCCGCTGCAGACCTGGCCCATGGCCTACTGGCCGGACGGCTCGGTCAAGTGGACCGGGCAGGCGATCGCGACGGCGGCGGCGCTTGATGGGCCGCTGCACCTGGCGGTCGGGCCCGGGACCGAGGTCGCCGCCCCCCTGACCGTCACCCGGAGCGCAACGACCGTCGAGGTCGACACGGGAGCCGTCCGGGCGGTCCTGCCCCTGGCGGGTACCAGCCTCATTGCCGCCCTGTATGTCGGCGGCCGCGAGGTGGCGCGGGACGCTAGGCTGATCGCCCGGCGCGAGGACCGGTCGCGCTACGAGGCGGAGCAGATCCTGAGGGAGGAGGACTTTGCCAGCCAGATCGAGGACGTGAAGGTCGAGCAGGACGGGCCGGTGCGCGCGGTGGTGAAGATCACGGGCCGCCACAAGTCGGCGAC
>DATNLY010000297.1:0-8712 GCA_035602635.1 Opitutaceae bacterium
ACGATCAGCTTCTCGTAGTCCGCCGTCGTCTTCAGCTGGTCGTTGGCGTTGATCGTGAACGCGCGCGAGGGCCCGTCGAAGTTTCCCTTTGCGGTGTTCACGTTGCCGTTGTTCACCGTCGTGCGCAGGTCGTCGATGTTCATCCCATACGCCGCCAGGGCCAGCGGGTTGGCCCTCACGCGGACCGACTGCCTCTGGCCGCCGCCGATGCTCACGAGGCCGACCCCGGGCAGCTGCGAGATGTTCTGCGCGAGCCGGGTGTCGGCGAGGTCCTCGACCGTCGTCAGGGGAAGGGTCTTCGAGGTGAGCGCCAGCGAAAGCACCGGCGCGTCGGCGGGGTTGACCTTGGCGTAGATCGGGGGCGCCGGAAGGTCCGAGGGAAGCAGGTTTCCGGCGCCGTTGATCGCGGCCTGGACCTCCTGCTCGGCGATGTCCAGGCTGAGGTCCAGCGTGAACTGGAGCGTGATCACCGAGGCGCCCGCGGAGCTCGAGGACGACATCTGCTTCAGGCCCGGCATCTGGCCGAGCTGGCGCTCCAGCGGGGCGGTGATCGACGAGGTCATCACGTCCGGGCTGGCCCCGGGGTAGAACGTCTCGACCTGGATCGTCGGGTAGTCGACCTCAGGAAGCGCGGAAAGCGGAAGGAAGCGGTAGGCGACGATGCCGACGATCATGATCGCCGCCATCAGAAGCGTCGTCGCGACCGGCCTCAGGATGAAGATGCGGGAGGGGCTCATCGGGCAGACCCTTGCTTGGTCCGGCTCATGGGAGAGCCGTCAATTGCCGCCACTGGGTCTCCGACGCCTGCGCTCGCCGTCCGGGGGGCCCGACTTGGCGGGCCCGCCTGCGCCTGGGCGCTGGAAAGTGGGGACGACCTCCATGCCGTCCTTGAGCCGATCCGCGCCGTCGATGACGACCCTGTCGCCCGGCGCGACACCGGAGAGGATCTCCTGGCGTTCTCCCTCGACCGCGCCGAGCGTGACCGACTTTGCCGCCGCCTTGTTGTCCTGCCCGACGACGTAGACAAACGTTCCCTGCTGGCCGCGCTCGATCGCCGAGGTGGGAATCACGGTCACCCCGTGCTTGACGGCGAGGAGCATGGAGATGTTCACAAACTGGTTGGGGAAGAGGCCGTCGTCATCATTCGGGAATATCGCCCGCAGCTTGAAGGTCCCCGTCGTGGGATCGACCGTGTTGTCGAGGCTCGACAAGCCACCCGTCGCGAGCTTGGCGGTGTGGTCCCGGTTGTAGGCGTCGACCTGGATCTTCGCCCCCGCGCGGAACTGCGTGAGCACGGCGGGAATGCTGTCCTCCGGGAGCGTGAATATGACCGTGATCGGCTTCACCTCGGCCAGGATGACGAGCCCGCCGGCGTCGCCCGGCGTCACGAAATTTCCCTGGTCAACCAGCCTGAACCCGACCCTGCCCGAGAACGGAGCCGTGATGTGGCAGTAGACCAGATTTAGCTTCGCGCTGTCCACGGTGCCCTGGTTGGTCTTCACCATCCCCTCATATTGTGAGACGAGCGCTCGCTCGGCGTCGACCTGCTGCTTCGAGATGGAGTCCTGGGCCGAGAGCGTGACGTACCGGTCGAGGTCGATTTTCGCCTCATTGTACTGGGCCTGGGCCTGGAGAAGCTGTCCCTGGGCCTGCTCAAGGGACACCTCGTACGGCCTCGGGTCGATGACCGCGAGCAGGTCCCCCTGCTTCACAAGCTGGCCCTCGGTGAAGTTGACGGAGGTCAGCTGACCGCTTATCTGCGTGCGCACGGTGACCGTGGCGAGCGGCGTGACCGTTCCCAGGCCGTTGAGGATGATATTGAGGTCACTCGATCGCGCGACGCTGACCAGCACGGGCGTCGGGCCCCCCGCCCCAAACCCCCCTCCAAACCCGCCCCTGCGGCCGCCTGCCAGGCCGCCGGGCCTGGCTCCCAGGGTCGGGGGCATATGGTAGCGGTGGTAGACCAGCGCGCCGACCCCCAGGAGCAGCAGGGCGAGCAGGCCGAGGAGAACGGCGCGCCTGCTGAGCTTCCGCTTCAATGGCACGGGAAGCTCGGGAACGGGCCTCGGTGCCGTTTTTGGGCGGTCCGCCTCGGTTGGGGATGGGTTCATTTTAACATTTGGGCTGAAATCAATGAGAGGCACCCGGCCGGGCGGTTCAATGCGCCGAAAAGGTGCCTCATGAGCACAGACGCATTCCCCGGCAAAAAGTCACGGCGAAACGCATGGGCGCCTTCATGCGGCCGCGACTGCCGAGAGCGGGGGCACCGGGACGTCAAGCGAGGCCGCCACCGCCCGGAGGAGCTCAGCCTCCGCCGTCAGGAGCACCCCGTCGGCGCTGACGACATGCGCGCCTGCCAAAAGCAGCCGCTGCTTGATTGGGCCGCTGGCGCCCGCCAGCTTGTCCAGGGCCCCGTCGAGCTGGGCTAGGCCGGATTCGGCGTCGGGAAGGAGCGAGATCCTGCCCTCGAGGAGCTTCAGCTGGGACGCTCCCTCCGCGAACGCCCGGCGAGCCTGGTCCGCGTCGTCGCTCGAGGCGTGGGCAAGCGCCGAGAGAACGATGGATATCTCATTTGTAACCGCCTGGAATGAAAACACCTGCGTTATTGTCGACGACGGGGCCCGGCTGAGGGCGAGCGCCCTGAGGACAAGGCGCTGGAGCGCGAATTCAAACGTCGACACCTTGCCGTTCGCGGTCACAAGGCCGTCCAGGATGCCCGCAAACGACCCCAGGGACGTCTGGGGGAGCGCCTTGAGGGCGGGAAGGGCCAGCTGGAGCAGGGGCAGCCTGTGGGAGGCCTTGAGCTGGCGCAGCAGCGGATCGAGCTGGCTGAGCGTCTGGAGGGCGTCACCTCCGCTGGCGCCCGCCACCAGGGACAGCTGCCTGCCGCGCACCGCCTCGTCGCCGCTCAGGAGGAGGCCGAAGACCAGGATGGGCGAGTCGTGCGGCGAACGGGCAGCCTGGCGCAGGGCCGCCGGTATCTCCGCGAGGATGCCCTGCGCGTCGGCGGCCCCTTGGGGCGTGAGTGTTCCCGCGGCCGCGGCGAGCGCCGCGCCGAAGGCGACGGCCTGCTGCGGGGAGGGGGAGGGCGCCGCCTTCGGCATGTTGGGCACCGAGGACCACGGCTCCCTGGCGACGTCGACGATGTCCGGGGGGTCGAAGAACTTCCCGTCGAAGCCGGGATCGATGGCGAGGATCCTCGCTCCCAGCGGCGGGTGCGTGGCCCAGAGGCCCCCGAAGTTCGAGACGAACGCCTGCGCAAAGAAGAAATGGCTGATCTCCGCCGCCCGGTGCGTGTCCAGGGACGAGCCTATCGCGTAGCCGCCTATCTTCTTCAGGGCGCCGGTGACCCCGCCCGGGTTGCGCGTGAACTGGACCGCGGAGGCGTCGGCGAGGAACTCCCGCTGGCGCGACACCGAGGCCTGTATCAGCCTGCCGAAGAAATAGCCGATGTACCCGATGACGAGCAGCGCGAGCCCGGCGCCCATGACGAGGGCGATGCCCCCGCCGCCCCTCTCCCGGGAGGAGCCGAACCGCCCGTAGCGCATGCTCATGAGGGTGCCCCTGCCGGCCAGCCCGATCACGAGGATCCCGAAGATGATCGCGGAAATGCGCACATTCAGGCGCATGTCGCCGTTCAGGATGTGGCTGAACTCGTGCGCGACCACTCCCTGGAGCTCGTCGCGGTCCAGCTTCTGGAGCGTCCCACGGGTGACCGTGACCACCGCGTCGCTTGTCGTCAGGCCCGCCGCAAACGAGTTGATCGCAGGCTCCTGGTCCAGGATGTAGACCGCGGGAACGGGCAGCCCCGACGCGATCGCCATCTCCTCGACGATGTTGAGCAGCCGGTGCTCGGCCGGGTCCGTCGTGTGGGGGTCGACGCGCCGTCCCCCGACGCTTTCCGCGACCGCCGAGCCCCCGCCGCTGAACTGGGACCACTTGTAGAGCGACGCCAGGCCGACCACGGCCAGGGTCGCGAGGGAGACAAGGGCGAAGACGCCGGGCTGCCAGTAGGGCACGGCCTCCAGGTCGCCGGGCGCCCGCTCCGAATACTCGGGGTACGCCTGCCGGCCGAACGGTCCGGACTGGGTCGCCCGCAGGCCGAGGATCGTCGCGGCGTACCCGGCCGCGATCGTGCCCGCCACCGCGAACCCGAAGAGGACCAGCAGCCGCGTCGTGCGCCTTCGCGCCCGTTGCTCGGCGGCGAAAAAGTCCATCAGCCGAACGAGACCTTCGGCGCGCTGCGCTCCGACGGGTCCTCGACGTGGAAGAGCTCCGCCGGGAGGAAGCCGAACATCCCCGCCAGGACGACGTTTGGAAACGTCTCGCGCGAGGTGTTGTAGGCCATGACCGAGTCGTTGTACGCCTGCCGGGCGAACGCCACCTTGTTCTCCGTCGAGGTGAGCTCCTCGGTCAGCTGCATCATGTTCTGGTTGGCCTTGAGGTCGGGGTACTGCTCGGCAACCACCATGAGCCTGCTGAGCGCCCCGGTCAGGCCGCCCTCGGCGGAAACCAGGCCCTTGACCGCGCTCGAGTCGGCCGGGTTGGCCGCGGCGGCCTGCGAGGCGGCGTAGGCGATGTTGCGCGCCTTGGTCACGTCCTCGAGCGTCCCGTGCTCGTGCTTCAGGTAGCCCTTCGCCGTCTCGACGAGGTTGGGGATCAGGTCGTACCTGCGCTTCAGCTGGACGTCGATCTGGGCGAAGGCGTTCTTGAACTTGTTGCGGAGCGCCACCAGGGAATTGTAAATTCCCACGATTGAGAGGGCCACGATCACGGCTACCGCGACAATGCCAGCTAGGATGATGAGTGCTATCATGGGAACCCGAGGTTGAAACGCAGGGTCGGTCGGGTCAATGGTGCTTCGACCAGGCCACTCCCGGGTTGCTTGTTGCCCGTTGCCTGCCAAGGTTTAACCGCCTTCCATGCGACTCACGACCGCCCTTGCTTCGCTGCTAGCCGTGTCCGCATCCATGGGCGCGCCGGAGCCGCTCAACCCCCCCGTGCCGCTGGCCCCGCCGGCTCCCTCCGAGTCGCCCGGCCAGGCCGCCCTCGCCCTCGAATCGGCGAGGCGCGCCCAGGCCCTGGGTTTCCCCTCCACCGCCGTCTCCCTCTACCGATTGATGCTGGCCGCGCCGGGCGCCGACGCCGGCGGCCTCACGCTGGCTCTCGCCTCGGCGCTGCTCGACGACGGCGACGTGGCCGGTGCGGGGAGGGCGCTGGACGCCTACGCTGGGCCGAGGGGGGCCG
Organism: Opitutaceae bacterium; assembly: GCA_035602635.1. Classification (GTDB taxonomy): domain Bacteria; phylum Verrucomicrobiota; class Verrucomicrobiia; order Opitutales; family Opitutaceae; genus Palsa-1447. The sequence continues at coordinate 5,248 of DATNLY010000297.1, forward strand.
GCTGGCACCTTCGGGCCGGTCTCGTCGCCGCCTATGGCCGGAAGATCGACCAGGCGAAGGCCGACCTTTCCGCGGCGCACCCGGACGAGCTCAACCCCGCCGAGCGCGGCTGGCGCTCCTTCCTCGATGGCATGATCGCCGACGCCGCGGGCGAGCCCCTGCGCGCCGCGGGACTCTACCAGCAGGCCGTCTCCGCGGCGGTCGACAGCCTGCAGCGCGCCCGGTTCCTCCTGGCCGCGGAGCAGGTGCGCCTGCGCGTGGGCAGGGTGAACGAGGCCCAGCTGGAGGCGGACCGGATGAACGCGGCGACCTACCAGTACCAGAAAATTGGATACGGATTCGCCCGCGAGTACGCGATCGCGCTCAATTCGCTCGGCCGCACCCGCCAGGCGGTCGACGTGCTCCAGAACGAGCTGAAGAGCGTCCCGCCCGAGGAGCGCTCGGAAACGGACCATTTCCGGCTCATGCTGGGACTCGTGGCCGGCGCGGGGTCGGGAGTGGGGCGCCACGAGCTCTTCGAGCTGCTGGAGTCCGGAAGCGACCCGGACCGCCAGCGGGTCGCCCTGCAGCTGCTCGTGCGCAGCTCCGACTCCGCGGCCCTGAGGACCGAGCTCGGCGAGCGCCTCGACAGGCTGATCTCCGAGCCCAAGCCCCACCCCATCCTGGAGAGCCTGCTCCTCTGCCGGGCCCAGCTCGGCCTCGGCGAGGCGCACCTCGGGCTCAACGAGTCGGCCGACCTCTACGCGCGCGCCGAGGACGACGCCCACGCGCTCCTTGAGAAGTTTCCCGGCTCGTCGCTCAAGGCCCAGGCCTACGCGGTGCTCGCGAGCTCCGCCTGGGAGCAGCACCGCTACCGGACCGCGGCGAGCTACGCCTCCAAGGCGGGCGAGGAGCTGCCGCCCGGCCCGGTCCGCGCGGAATTCGGCGTCCTCGTCGCGGAGTCGTGGTTCCGCGCCGGCCTGCAGGGAAGGGACCCCGGCGACTTCAGGAACGCGGCGGACGCCTACGCGGCGGCCCTCCAATCGAGGCCCGAGGGTATACGGCCCTCCCTGCTCATGTTCCAGAGGGTGCAGTCGGAGATCGAGGCCGGGGCGCTGTCGGCCGCGGCCTCGGTCATGGACGAGCTCTCGGGCGACCCCGCGTTCGAGCCCGTGGACCGCTGGGAGGCGGAGTGGAACCTGGCCCGCAACCTCGAGCTCCGCGGCGACACTGCGGAGGCCTACGAGCGCGTGAGCCGCCTCCTGCGCGCCGCGCCGCCCGCGTCCCTCGGGGCCGACTTGAGGGCGAGGATGGCGTGGCTCCAGGCGAGGCTCTCCTTCGACGCGAAGAAGCCCGCGGAGACGCTCAGGCTCGTCGATTCCCTGCTGGCGACGACGGGGAAGCTGCCGCAGCCGCTCGGGACCGACATCGCGAGCACGGGGGAGCTCCTGCGGGCCGAGGCGCAGTTCGAGCTTGGCAGCGACGCCGCCGCGGAGGAGACGCTCCAGAAGCTGCGCTCCGACTTCCCGCGCTCCGAGTCGGCCGTCTATTCCTACATCGTCGAGGCGAACCGGTTCGCGCAGCAGGACAGGGTGGTGGATGCCCAGCGGCTCCTGACGAAGCTTGCGGACGATTTCCCGGGCAGCACCTACGCCCCGTACGCCCTCTACCAGGCGGCGCTCCAGGCCGAGCGCCTCGGCACCGACAACAATCTCAACGAGGCCTACCGGCTCCTTGAGAGCCTGGTCACAAACCCGAAGTACACCGGGAGCGAGCTGATATTCCCGGCGCGCATGAGGCAGGGCGACCTCCTGCGCGAGCTGAACCAGTTCCCCCAGGCGCAGCAGGTGTATGAGTCGCTCGTCAACAACCCGGCATCCTCGCAGAACAAGGATGACGTGATCCTCGCCCAGCTGGCGCTCGCCGAGTGCCACGAGGCGCAGTCCGCCGACAGCCCTTCGCACGCCGACAGCGCGGCCAGGATTTTCGAGGACCTGGTCGAGCGGGTGGACGCGACGGCCGACGAGCGGGTGGAGGCGGGCTACAACCTCGGCAAGGTGCTCTCGCGCACGGACCCCAGGAAGGCGCAGGAGGTCTGGTGGAGCGACGTCGTGGACGCATTCCTTGTCAGGCCGGGCGGCCCCAGCGGCCTCGGCCCCAAGGGCCGCTGGTGGATCGCGCGGACGCTCCTCGACGTGGGGCTGCTCTACGAGAAGGAGGGCAGGCTCGACGACGCCAAGCGAGCGTGGCTGCTCTGGATTGACTCGGGGCTGCCCGACGGGGCGATCGCGCGCGAGCGGCTCGCCCGCTTCCACTTGCCCGCGCCGAAGACCTGATGTAATCCCGACGCATGACCGCCCTGGAACCCAGCCTGCTCGCCCGAGGAGGACCCATGATGTGGGTCCTGCTGGCCTTTGGCCTGACCCTCGTCGTCCTGTTCGTCGAGCGGGCCCTTTACCTGCACCGCGGCCAGATCCGCTCGACCGCGTTCGTCAGCGGGATAAAGAACATCCTGGCGAAGCGCCGGCTCGTGGAGGCCCTCACGGTCTGCGAGGAGACCCCCGGGCCGGTCGCGGCCGTCGTCAAGGCCGCGCTCCTCCACGCGGACGAGGACGCGGAGGCGATGCGCTTCCACGTGCAGGAGGCGGCGGTCGTCGAGCTGCCGGCGCTCGAGCGCAGGATCGGCGCCATCGGCGCGATCGCGCAGGTGGCGCCCCTGCTCGGCCTCCTGGGCACGGTCCTTGGGATGATCGCGACCTTTGCCGCCTTCCAGCGCGACTACGCGACCGCGAGCGCGCTTGCGAAGGGGATGTGGGAGGCCCTCTTCTGCACCGCCGGGGGGCTCATGCTGGCGATCACGGCCCACCTGGCGCTGCACTTCCTGAACGGGCGTGTGCGCGCGATCGTGCGCGACATGGAGTGGTCGGGCAACGAGATCATGAAGTATTTGATCACGGAATACAGGGCCCCGGGCGCCGGCGCCCCGCCGCGATGATCGCCCGCCCCCTTGACCTGGCATCGAGGCTGCGCCCGCCCCCGCACGGGATGGGCTCGCTCCACTACGTGAACGTCGTCCTCGTCGTGATATTCTTCTCGCTCTTCGGCTCCCGGTTCGTCCTCTCACCCGGCCTTGGCGTCGACTTCGAGCTGCCGGCGCTCGAGGGCGCCCGCGCCGGCGCAATGCCGACCCCATACTACATCAACGTCCTGCGCTCGGGGCAGATCTTCACGGATGACGGGCTCGTGGACATGGGGCAGCTGCGCGACTGGCTCAAGGCCCGCGCGGCCCGCGAGGTCCAGCCGACGCTGCTCATCCGCGCGAGCTCCGAGGTGAGCCTCTCCGAGCTGGTCCAGATCCGGGGGGAGGCGCGCGAGGCGGGTTTCGGGAAGGTCCTGGTTGGCGCCGAGGACAGGGACGCGGCCCCGAATCCGGCGGATTCGAAGTGAAAAACAGGGAACAGGGCTTCGGACGGGCCTGGAAATGGG
>DATNLY010000299.1:0-2796 GCA_035602635.1 Opitutaceae bacterium
GCGAGCCCTCGTCAAGGCCGCTGATCGACTCGTCAAAGTACACCATGAAGCGCGCCGGCTTTGAGAACAGGCTCAGGCTGCCGAGCGCGAGCAGCGCGATGATCCCTATGGCGAAGGCGCCGAGGACAAACGCGCCGACCACGGCGGGGCTGATCTTTGTTTTCATTTCCGTGGCATGATGGCCGCCCCCTAGCCTGAGCGGATCGTCCTCCGTGTCAAAAACTCTACGACCTTCGTGTCCGCCGCGCCGGCGGCGAGCTCTGCCGGCGTCCCCTCGGCCACGATGCCGCGGGTGTCGGCGTCCAGCATGATCAGCCGGTCGGCGATCCCGACGATGGAGTCCACGTCGTGGGAGACGATCACGATCGTCGTGCCGAACGTGTCCCTGATCTGGACGATGAGCCTGTCCAGGTTCCGGGCGGTGACCGGGTCGAGGCCCGCGGAGGGCTCGTCGAAGAAGACGATGCCGGGATCGAGCGCGAGGGCGCGGGCGAGCCCGGCCCGCTTGCGCATGCCGCCGCTGATCTCGGACGGGTAGTACCCCTCGAAGCCCGCGAGGCCCACCTGCGAGAGCCGGAACGCGGCGATCCGGGCGATCTCGTCCGCCGGCAGGCGCGTGTACTCCTCGAGCGGGAGGGCGATGTTCTCGCTGAGCGTGAGCGAGGTCCAGAGGGCGCCGCCCTGGAAGGACATCCCGAAGGTCTTGAGCATCTCGCGGCGCGCCGCGGTGTCCGCGCTCGTGAAGGAGACCCCGTTGAAGCGGACCTCCCCCTCCACGGGGGTCGCCAGCCCGACCAGGTTGCGCAGGAGGGTGGTCTTGCCGACGCCTGTGCCCCCGATGATGAAGAAGATCTCCGCATGCCGGACGCTGAAGGAGACGCCCTCCAGGACCTTCCTCTCCTGGTAGGCGCAGGCGAGCCCTGTCACCTCGATCGCCGGTATGGGGTCCGCGCTCACATCCCTATGGCGTTGAACACGACCGCGAAGACCGCGTCCGCGACGATGATGAACAGGATCGATGTGACGACGGCCGAGGTCGCCGCGTTGCCGACGCCCGCCGCGTTGTTCTCGGCCTGCAGGCCGCGCAGGCAGCCCGAGAAGCCGACGATCAGGCCGAAGACGATCGCCTTGATGACCCCGACCGCGACGTCGGAGATGTCGACGATCGTCAGCATCTCGACCCAGTAGGCGGCCGGCGGGATGCCGAGCGTCGTGAACGCGATGGCCATCCCCCCGAGGATCCCGAGGCAGTTGGCGTACATGGCGAGCAGCGGCATCATCAGGCCGAGGGCCACGACCCTCGGCAGGACGAGGAAGCGGACCGGCGATATCCCGAGGGTCGTCAGGGCGTCGATCTCCTCGTTGGCCTTCATGCTGCCGATCTCCGCGGCGAACGCCGCCCCGGTGCGCCCCGCAAGGACGATGCCCGCCATCATGGCGCCCATCTCGCGCGTCATCGCGACGCCGATCAGGTCCGCGACCCAGATGTCGCCGCCGAACCTCCTCAGCACGATGGCGCCGGAATAGGCGAGCGTGACCCCGACCAGGAAGCTGATGAGGGAGACGATGGGAAGCGCCATCGCGCCGCACTTCTGCATCTCGCCGACGCAGTCGAACCAGCGGAAGCCCGAGCGCCCGCCGACGAGCCGCACGGTGGCGATCCAGCATTCCCCCACGAACTGGAGCAGCCCCCTCGCCTGGAGCATCGCGTCCCGGGTGGAGAGCCCCACGTAGGTGAGCAGGCTCTGGGAGCGGTCGCTCCTCGGGTCCGCCCGCATCGATGCCTCGAACTGCCCGGCAAGCAGGCCGAGCTTCTCGGGCAGGGCCGAGGTGTCGCAGCCGACCTTCGCGTCGCGGCACCACCGGCGCGCCTCGCCCACGAAGACGACGAGCGAGGTGTCCCAGTGGGAGACCCCCTCCGCCCGCAGGCTGACCCCCGCCGGCCTCTCGCGGCCGACCACGGCCCCCCACCTCGGGGTCTGGCCGGCGAGCGCCCACGAGCCCCCAAGGGTCACCTGCAGCACCGCGTTCTCGGTGCGCGTCTGGACGCTGGCTGCGGCGGCCTCCGGGCTCTCGGGCATTGCCCTGAATGTCGGCGGGCGGCGCCTCCCGCGCCAGTTAAAACTAGGGGGCGGCCGCCCGGGTCCACTGGACCCATACGATCTCCCACCGCCCCTGCCTCCGGGCAAAGATGCTCGAGTAGCGGGTGCGCACCGCCGTCCCGTTCGCCCTCCCGTAGGTCACCAGGGCCGCCACAAGGGCGCAGTCCCCGTACTCGCGGATCGCGACGTCGTGGAGCCTCAGGTCCCGGGCGTCGGGGGGCTCCGCGGCCTGCCGGAGGAACTCGGCCTTGTCGATGACCCTGCCGTCCGCGAGGACCGCGGTGAAGTCGTCCGCCAGGATCGCGCGGAAGCGGGCCACGTCGCAGGCGAGGAACGCGCGCACATAGTCGTCGTTCATCTGGCGCAGCGCCGGCTCGTCCGGCCCCGCGGGGTCGGCGGCGCGGCCCGGGCAGGCCAGGGCCAGGAATGCTGCGAGCGCGCACGCGGGGCGGACCATGGGGCGCAGGATTGCCCGGATCTACCCCGGGATCAACGCCGGAAGCACCTGCACCATTGATTCCGCGGGGTTTCTGCACCATCGCTCGTGGTGAATCCCCGCCTCACGTGCCCGAGCCCACAGCACAGTCCTCGCTCACCGGAGTCGTCGAGCGCATCATATTCCTCAACGAGGAGAACCACTACACCATCGCCGAGTTCCGGCCCGATGGCGCGCAGGGCGGGGCCAAGCCGGGGC
>DATNLY010000304.1:0-3617 GCA_035602635.1 Opitutaceae bacterium
CCGAGCTTCGCCAGACGTGGCTCTTCACGATCGCGAGCCTCGAGCACTACCAGTTCGTCGGGGGACCGTTCTTCAACTCCATGTACACGCGCTCCGAGCCCCTTGTCTGGCTCGGCGCCGACCCGGTGATGCTGGACGCGCTCATGCGCGCAAAGATCGACAACTGGCGCAAGAAGGAGGGCTTCGAGCCCGTCTCCGACGACATCCGCACCCTCGAGTTCGCCGAGACGCTCGGGGTCGGCTCGACCCTCGTCCGCAGCGCGACGATGATCGACGTGGACTGACCGGGGGCGCCCCTACAAACGTCTTGCCGCGCCCCGATCCCGGGCCACGCTGGAATTTTCCCGAATGTCCCCGGCCGCTTACCTTCCCTTCCTCATCCAGGCGGCAATTGCCGCCGCGCTCACGGGCGCCGTCATCGGCGCGAGCCACCTGCTCGGCCAGCGCTCGAGGCACACGAGGCTGAAGGACTCGGCCTACGAGTGCGGCGTCCCGGGCGAGGGCGTCGTCCACACGCGCTTCTCCGTGAAGTTCTACGTGACGGCGCTCCTCTTCATGCTCTTCGACCTTGAGATCGTTGTGCTCCTGCCGTGGGTCGTCATCTACCGGGAGTTCCTCCACCTCCACATCCCGATCGTCGGCCCGATCCTCTTCTTCATCCTCATCCTCGTGCTGGGCCTGGTCTACGAGATCAGGAAGGGTGCCCTCGAGTGGGAGCGCTGAGCGGCGCAAGGGCCATGCGGCTAGACAAGATAATCGCCCGCAGCCGCATCATCGACCTGCGGAGCCTGACGCTCGAGACCGCGCTCGGGGAGCTCCTGGACGCCGTCATCGCCAAGTATCCCGACATGAAGCGGGAGTCGCTCCTGAAGGGGCTCCTGGCGCGCGAGAGCACGATGACCACCTACCTGGGACTCGGAGTAGCCCTCCCGCATGTGCGGGTCAAGACGTCCCGGCGCAACATCCTGGCGATCGGCCGGAGCCGGGCCGGGATTCGCCACCACGGGGCGATGTCAAAGGAGAAGGTGCACCTGATCTTCATGCTGATCGCCGGGGAGTCGGCGCGCGACACCCTCCAGGTGCTCGCGTCGATCGGCAGGCTCGTCCGCGAGCAGGAGGTCGTGACAAGCTTCGTGAACGCGCCCGACCTGGACACGCTCTACGAGCGGCTCCTCGGCGGCTTCGGCGGGATGCGGCCGATCCAGGCCCAGCAGAACCGCGTCAACAAGCTCATGATCCGGCAGGCCGAGCACGTGGCAAAGGGCGCGGACTGCAGCGCGACCATGGTCTTCGGAGACACGTTCATAGGCGGGATCGAGCCGGGGTTCCTCCTGCCCAAGGGCAAGACGATCCTGGTCACCCGCAACCCGATCGAGGCGGGCGAGGACGGGAGCATGTTCACGGACACGATCCAGGTGCGGTCTTTCTCCAGCCAGAGGATGGCGCAGCTGCGCAGCGCCCTCCTGGTCGCCCTGACGCGCGGGCTGATCTCCTTCAACGACAGGATCTGCTGCGTCGGCGGGATCACGGGCAGCAACCAGTTCGACACGATCGTCGTCGCCGAGACCGAGCGGGAATTCCAGACGCTCCTCTCGGGCCGGGCCTCGGACCTCCTGCCGGAGGACGTGAAGCCGGAGGTGCTCGAGCGCGTGCTTGCCGTCGCGACCGAGCTCGCCGTCGAGGGCCGGGAGGGCCGCCCGGTCGGCTGCCTCTTCGTCGTCGGGGACACGGCGAATGTCGAGCAGCACACCAAGCCCCTCGTCCTGAACCCCTTCTACGGCTACAAGGAGGAGGACCGCAACATCCTGAACCCGTTCATGGACGAGACGGTCAAGGAGTTCTCGTCGATCGACGGCGCCTTCGTCATCCGGGGGGACGGGGTCGTCGAGGCGGCCGGCAGCCTCGTCCAGGCGAGCTCAAACGGCCTCACGCTCCCGAGCGGCCTCGGCAGCCGGCACGCCGCGGCGGCGGGGATAAGCGTGATCGCCAACTGCATCTCGATCGCCGTCTCCTCGAGCACCGGCCAGGTGACGCTCTTCAGGCGCGGCGTCATGCTGCCGCTCACGGAGAAGCGCCGCTAGGCGCCGGCCGCCCGAACTTTGGGGTTGCGCGGCCCGGGCGCCGGAGTGATCCTGACCGTTCAACCGCCCCAAAACCATGCAAGAAGTCGTAACACTGGAGTGCACCGAGGCCCGCAAGGAGGGCAAACCCGTTTCCCGCTACCTGACCAGGCGCAACAAGAAGACGGTCACGGAGCGCATCGAGAAGAAGAAGTACAATCCCCACCTGAAGCGCCACACGCTTCACAAGGAGATCAAGTAGAGGGACTTCCGCCAGGCGGGAGTCAGGCCTGGGTCTCCGCCGAGGGCTTGAACGGCGACGCGGAGTGGTGGGGCGGCGCCAGGCTCTGGCGGCGCGCGGCGCGCCAGCTCTCGCGGTGCTTGCGGATCCAGTCCAGCAGCGCCCGCTCAAAGCCTATGTCGTAGCCCAGGCGCTCGGATTCGAGCCACTTGTGCTTCAGAATCTCCTCCCGCTCCGCCAAAAACTCCTGGTACAGGCTCGACTGCTTCACGAATTCCCGCGACGCCGCGGGTACTGGCTCTTTGGTGGAGGAAGTCATTCAGCTCGGCCGGTAAATTGAAGGATTTGGGGATCGGCGCGGCCCCTGTCAATGCCGGCAATGTCGCCCGTTTGTCACAAAGGTCTTGACGCGGGTTTCTCGAGCATCTGAAGGAGCGACTCGGCTATCGCCCTGAAGACCCCCGCCGTCGCGCCGCCCGGGTCGCTGACGACGATGGGCATCCCCTTGTCGCCCCCCTCCCGGATCTCGGGGGCGAGGGGCACCTGGCCCAGCAGCACGGTTCCCAGGCGCCCGGCCGTCGCGATGCCGCCGCCGGACCCGAAGAGCGCGTGCCTCAGGCCGGCGGGATCCACGAAGTAGCTCATGTTCTCCGCGACCCCCAGGAGCGGCACGTTGACCTTCTGGAACATGAGCCCCCCCTTCAGGGCCACCTGGGTGGCCGCGGGCTGGGGCGTCGTCACGATGACGGCGCCGTCCAGGGGAAGGGTCTGCACCAGCGAGAGCTGGGCGTCCCCCGTCCCCGGGGGCATGTCGACCAGGAGCACGTCGATCTCGCCCCACTTCACGTTCTGCACGAACTGCTGGACGGTCTTCATGACCATGGGCCCGCGCCAGACCACCGGCGTGTCGTCGTCCACGAGGAAGCCCATGCTCATCACCTTGACGCCGTGCCTCTCCATGGGGATGAGGACGGAGCCCTGGCCCTCGCCCTCGACCTGCGGGCGCCCCTTCAGCCCGATCATGAGCGGGACGCTCGGCCCGTAGATGTCGATGTCCATGAGGCCGACGCGCCCCGGCCTCCCGCGTTCGGACAGGACCTGGGCCATGGAGCACGCCAGGTTGACGGCGAACGTGCTCTTGCCCACGCCGCCCTTGCCGGAGGCGATGGCGACGGACCTGCGGATTCCCCTCGGCGCCCCGGCCCCGGCGCCCGCGGCCCCCGGGGCCGCGGCCGGGGCCCGCGCCGCCTGGACGGCGATCTCGACCACGGCACCGGTAACCCCCGGCATCGAGCGCAGGCTCCGCTCGACCTCGT
>DATNLY010000317.1:0-4956 GCA_035602635.1 Opitutaceae bacterium
TCGAACTCGGCGAGGCCCCGGATGAGCGAAAGGATCAGGGGAACATCGGAGGGGACTGCGGGGCGGATGGTCATGGCGCGCGACTCAAAATGGGAGGCTCTCAGGTTGCAACCCTTCGGCCGCGTCGGCGCCGAAGGGAGCCGCGGGACGGGACCTGCAGGGTTGCAGGCGGCGCGCCCCTGGCCCACGTTGGGCCGCCTATGTCGCTCTTCAGCCTGCTTGACGTGAACCTCTGCTTCGGCGGGCCGGCGATCCTGGACAATGTCAATTTCCAGATCGATCCCGGCGAGCGCGTCTGCCTGCTCGGGCGCAACGGTTCCGGCAAGTCGACGCTGATGCGCATCATCGCGGGCGAGATGAAGCCGGACACGGGCGAGGTCTTCCGGCAGCCCGGCTCGCTCTTTGCCCGGCTGACCCAGGAGGTTCCCGCCGACGTGGCGGGAACGGTCTCCGAGATCATCGCCTCCGGGCTCCGCCCCCAGGCCGGGCACGAGGAGGACTGGGAGCGCGACGTCCTTGTCCACGACCTGATCGACCACCTCCAGCTGCCGCCGCAGTCGGCCTTCGCCGAGCTTTCGGGGGGCCTCAAGCGGCGCGCCCTCCTCGGCCGCGCGCTCGCCGCCAGGCCCGACCTGCTCCTGCTCGACGAGCCCACCAACCACCTCGACCTCGAGTCCATCCTCTGGCTCGAGGAGTTCCTGATCACCGAGAAGATCACGCTCTTCTTCGTCACGCACGACCGCGCCTTCCTGCGCAGGCTCGCGACGAGGATCGTCGAGCTCGACCGCGGCCGCCTGACCGGGTGGGCGTGCGACTACGACACCTACCTCGTGCGCAAGGAGGAGGTCGTGGCCGCGGAGGAGAAGCAGCAGGCCGCATTCGACAAGAAGCTCGCGCAGGAGGAGGTCTGGATCCGCAAGGGCGTACGCGCCCAGCGCTCCAGGGCCCAGGGCCGCATCCACGCCCTGATGAAGATGCGGGCCGAGCGCGCCGCGCGCCGCAGCCGCACGGGCAACGTCACGCTGCGCCTGGCGGAGGCTGAGCGCTCCGGGGTCAACGTGGTCGACGCCGAGAACGTCTCGTTCTCCTATCCCGGCGGCAGGACGCTCGTGCGCGACTTCACTTCCACGCTCACCCGGGGCGACAAGGTCGGCATCATCGGCCCCAATGGCGCGGGAAAGTCGACGCTGATCAGGCTTCTTCTCGGGCAGCTCGAGCCGTCGAGCGGCACCATCAAGCACGGCACCCGACTCGAGGTCACCTATTTCGACCAGATGCGCTCCCAGATCGACGACGACAAGACAGTGGCCGACAACATCGCCGGTGGCAACCAGACGGTGACCATCGGCACGCGAACCCGCCACGTCATCAGCTACCTCCAGGATTTCCTCTTCGAGCCCGACCGCGCCCGCACCCCCGCCAGGGTCCTCTCCGGCGGCGAGCGCAACCGGCTGCTCCTCGCCAGGCTCTTCACGAAGCCGGCGAACGTCCTCGTGATGGACGAGCCCACGAACGACCTTGATGCGGAGACTCTCGACCTCCTTGAGGACCTCCTGGTCGAGTACGAGGGCACCCTCCTGATCGTGAGCCATGACCGCGACTTTCTGGACAACGTCGTCACCAGCACGCTCGTCTTCGAGGGTGATGGCCGCATCGGCGACTACGTCGGCGGCTACGCCGACTGGGTGCGCGAGAAGGAAAAGGCCGCCGCCAGGGCAATCGCCGCCACCAAGACCCCCACGCCGGTCGCAAAGCCTGGGACGAGGCCCTCCCGAAAGCTCACCAACAAGGAGCGGCGCGAGCTCGAGGAGCTGCCCGCGAGGATCGACGCGCTCGAGGCCGAGCAGGCCGAGCTCGGGGCGAAGCTTGCCGATCCCGTCTTCTATCAGCGCGAACTGGGAGCCGCAACAGGTGTCAAAGCTCGCCTCGATGAAATCGAGCGCACACACGCCGAAGCCCTTGCCCGGTGGGAGGAACTCGAGGCCGTGCGGACACGGGCCTGACGGCGATCCCATCCCTGACCGCGGGGGGGAACACCCCATACCTTGGCGGCCCCGCAGAGGCTATCCTTCGGCGCAACCTCCTGCGACCATGGGCCCGAATGCGCATCTTACATGTCCACTTTGCGGCCTGGATCACCGGCCTGCGCCCCTCGAAAGGGGTGAAAAGGCGCGCTGCACCCGCTGCGGGACGGTCATGGCAAAGGGCGCGCGCTTCGGGCCTGACGCCGCCCTTGTCTACTCGCTCACCGGCCTGATCCTCGCGGTGCCCGCGGCACTGCTTCCCTTTATCGGCGCCGGCAAGCTGGGCAACGAGCGAACCAGCTTTATTTTCACCGGCGTGGGGGCCCTTTGGGACGGCGGCATGCCCATGGTCGCCGTCCTCGTGCTCCTCTGCGGCGGCATCCTGCCGGTCGCCCTCCTCCTGATCCTGGCATGCCTCCACGCCCCAAGGCACCTCGGCTGGCAGCCGGCCGGGAACGCCGAATTGCTCAGGGCCGCCCGCATCCTTGAGCATTGGGCCATCCCCGAGGTGCAGGTGCTGGCCGTGCTTGTGGCCCTCATGAAGCTGGGAAGCGTCGTGGAGGTGACGGTCGGTCCGGCCTTCTGGTGCTACTGCGCGATGGCGCTCTCGCTAATCCTGGCGCAGCAGAGCTTCACCTTCGAGTCTCCACCCCCGCCCTGCCCGGCCGCCGGCGCGGCCTCCCTGCAGTCGCCATGAGCGCGCGGTTCACGTTCCGAAGCAACGCGAACGCTGCCGCCCTTGCGCTGGCGGCGGCCGTGATGCTCATTCCGGCAAATATTCTCCCCGTCCTGGACACGCAGACGTCCGGAAACAACCGCAGCGACACCATCTTCTCCGGCGTCGTCGAGCTGTGGCGCCACGGGCTCGGGGCGATCGCAGCCATTGTCTTCACCGCCAGCATCATCATTCCCGTCCTGAAGCTGGCGGGCCTCGGCTGGCTGCTCCTCAAGACGCGCCGCACGCTGCCCGCGGACCGTGACCATCTCACCCGGATCTACGCCGCGATCGACTTCATCGGAAGATGGTCGATGCTCGACGTCTTCCTTGCCGCCTTCCTGACCGGCCTCGTCCAATTCGGGGAGTTTTCAACGGTGCAGGCCCGCAGCGGGATCGTCGCCTTCGCCGCCGCCGTGGTGCTCACGGTGCTTGCCACCCTGGCATTCGACCCCCGTGCGATCTGGGAGGAGCCTGCGAGACCGCGGCCGGCGGAGGATTCCCCATGACCGGCCCACCCCTTCCTAAGGTGTCGCGCGCTCCCGCGTTTCCGCTCATCTGGGTCGTGCCAATCCTGGCGCTCGCCATCGGGGGCTGGATGCTCGTGGGCGACCTGGTCAACCGGGGCCCGGTGATAACGATCGACTTTGCCGACGGCTCGGGAGTCGAGTCCGGAAAGACCACGCTCCTGTACCTCGGGGTCTCCGCGGGCACCGTGACCTCGGTGGCCCTCAAGCCGGGACTGACCGGGGTCACGCTGTGCGTGCGCCTCGACAAGAGCGCGCGGTCGCTTGCGCGCCAGGGCTCCCAGTTTTGGATCGTTCACCCCGAGATCGGGTTCTCCGGCGTGAAGGGCCTCGAGACCCTCGTGACGGGCGTGCGCCTGAACGTCACGCCCGGCACGGGGCCGGTTGCCACGCGCTTCAAGGGCCTCGACAAGGCGCCCGCCCCGGATGTCGTCGACGTGGGCCGCGCATTCCTCCTGCAATGCGACCGGCTCGGATCGCTAACGACGGGCGCCCCCGTCTTCTACCGCGAGCTGAAGGTGGGCGCTGTGGAAGCGAGCCGCCTTTCCGCCGACTCCACCTCGGTCCTCGTGCGCATCCACCTGGAGGCCCCCTATGTCAACCTCGTGAGGACAAACACCCGGTTCTGGAACACGGGGGGGTTCTCGTTCAAGATGAACCTCTTCGGCGCCGAGCTGAAGGACACCTCGCTTGAGTCCCTGATCTCCGGAGGCGTCGCCTTCGCGACCCCGGACACCCTCCCGCTGGCCCCCGCCGCGGCGGACGGCACCCAGTTCGGCCTGGCATCCGAGCCCGACAAGGAATGGCTCAAGTGGTCCCCGAAGATCCCGGTCGCCTCCCCGGAGAGCGCCGACGCTCCCTCGGGCAAGTCCGGGATGATTCCCGCCCTGCTCAGGCCCTAGGCGGTCATTTCGCGGTGCCCCAGCGCCTCGTGAAGGGGAAGTAGATGAAGAGCGGCCTTCCCACGACGTCCTTCGACGGGACAAAGCCCCAGAAGCGGCCGTCAAAGCTGTCGTAGGAGTTGTCCCCCATGGCCAGGTAGCCGCGCTCGGGAACCGTGATCGTCTGGCCCTTGAAAAGCTGGCTGTAGCGCGGATCATCGTGCGTGGCGTTTCCGTACCCCCGGTACGGGCTCACCCGGCGGGCGTTGAGGTCGAATGCCACCGATCCCGTGATCGGCGCCCCGTTGCGGTAGATGACCGGCTCCCGTACCTCGATCGCATCGCCGGGAGCGCCTACCAGGCGCTTGATGAAATACTGCGCCCCGAAGGCCCGCATGATGTCGGGAATGTTGTCGGTGCGGAAGACGAAGCCCTGCCCGACGGTCGGGCGCATGAAATGGAAGCTGATCCGGTCGACGAAGAGCTGGTCGCCCGCCAGGATGTCGAAGCGGACGATGGGCTCGCCCGCGCGCACGGTCCGCCCGAGGGGCACCCGGTCTGCCCTGTAGAGGTCGTCCTTGGCGTCGTCGATCTTCACGAGCATATGCTCGATCTCGCCCGAGCTATCGGCCCGGCGCAGCTGCGCGCTCAGCGCCTCGCTGTCGGGGAAGAACGTCGAGAAGACGATGTCGTCGAACTTGCTGAAGTCGCTGGAGAGGCGGATGGAGACGGGCTCGCCCCCGACATAGAACGTGTACTCCCTGACCTTGGTGGGGAATATGAGCCACGAGCGGCCGTCCTTCAGCGTA
>DATNLY010000225.1:0-3630 GCA_035602635.1 Opitutaceae bacterium
CACCCCGAGGGGGCCTGCCCAGACTGCGGGGGATTGGGGCGCAAGCTTCGCCCCGTCGCCGAGCTCGTCATCCCGGATACCGAGAAGTCGGTGCGTTCCGGCGCCGTAAAGCCCTGGCGAATAGGGGGCAAGAACCTCATCATCAAGCACAACGCGATCCTCAAGCAGCTCGCAGAGCAGCTGCCGTTCGATCCCGAGACCCCGTGGAGGGACCTCTCGCAGGAGACCCGGGACGCGCTGCTCAATGGCACGGGCGATCGCCTGTTTTCATTCAAGCTGCGGCGCATGCGCGAGGCGCGTGCGATGCCCTTCGCCGGCATCATGGCCGACATCGAGCAGAGCTTCCGCGACACGGCGAGCGAGGGGTTCCAGGCCCGGCTGTCGACGTTCATGGTGGCGGGCCCCTGCCCGGGGTGCGGCGGCGCGCGCCTCAACCGCCGCAGCGCCGCGGTGAGAATAGGCGGTCCGGCCTCCCCGACGGGGTTCGCCGAGTTCATGGCGATGGACATCGCGGCGGCCCACGCCTTCGCGGCGGCCCTCGCGGGGACGCACCGCTCAAGCGAGGCGCTAGGCGAGGTGGTCGGCGGGATCGACGAGCGCCTCCGGTTCCTCCTGGACACGGGCCTGGGCTACCTGAACCTCGACCGCGACTACGCGACGCTCTCGGGGGGCGAGGCGCAGCGCGTCCGCCTCGCGACCCAGCTCGGGATGGGCCTGATCGGCGTCATCTACGTCCTCGACGAGCCCAGCATCGGCCTGCATCCCAACGACAATGAAAGGCTCCTGTCGCAGCTGCGGGGGCTGCGCGACCGCGGCAACACGGTGATCGTCGTCGAGCACGACGAGGAGACGATGCGCGCGGCCGACGAGATCCTCGAGCTCGGCCCGGAGGCGGGGGTCGAGGGGGGCCGCCTGCTGTTCCAGGGCACCCCGGCCGAGTGCGCGGCGCAGCCGGCGCGCGTCTCGCAGACGGGCCCCTTCCTCGCGGGCAAGCTCTCCGTGCAGAAGGACGCGGCCACCAAGGCCCCGGACGGCGCCTGGCTCACGGTGCGCGAGGCCCGCGAGCACAACCTGCGCGGGATCGACGCGAGGTTTCCGGTCGGGCTCCTGACCTGCGTCACCGGTGTCTCGGGCTCGGGGAAAAGCACCCTTGTGAACGACGTCCTCGCATCCGCGGCCGCGCGCAGGCTGAACGGGGCGAAGGCCGCCCCCGGGAGGCACCGGCACATCGAGAACCTCGATTTCTTCGACAAGCTGGTCCAGGTCGACCAGGAGCCGATCGGCCGGAGCCCACGCTCAAACCCGGCGACCTTCGTCGGGCTCCTCGACCTCCTGCGCGACCTCTTCGCCCAGGTGCCGCTGGCCCGCGTCAGGGGCTACAAGGCGAGCCGCTTCTCGTTCAACGTCCGGGGGGGGCGGTGCGAGCGCTGCCAGGGCGACGGCGTCATCAAGCTCGACATGCAGTTCATGGCCGATGCCTACGCCCCGTGCACGAGCTGCGGGGGCCGCAGGTACAACCGCGAGACCCTTGAGATCCTGTTCCACGGGAAATCCATCGCGGACGTCCTCGACATGACCGTGCGCGAGGCGATCCAGCTCTTCAGGAACATCCCCAGGGTCATCGACAAGCTGCGCACCCTTGACGCGGTCGGCCTGGGCTACCTGGCCCTCGGGCAATCCGCGGTCACGCTCTCGGGCGGCGAGGCCCAGCGCCTCAAGCTCTCCCTTGAGCTCAGCAAGCGGCAGGGCGGGCCGATCCTCTACATCCTGGACGAGCCGACAACGGGGCTGCACTGGGTGGACATACAGAGGCTCATGGACCTTCTCTTCCGGCTTCGCGACGCCGGCAACACCGTGATAGTGATCGAGCACAACCTGAGCGTCATCAGCCTCGCGGACTGGATCATCGACCTCGGCCCCGGCGGCGGCCGCAACGGCGGCGAGATCGTCTTCGCCGGCCCCAGGACCGAGATCGAGTCGTGCGCGAATTCCGCCACGGGCGCCGCCCTCAAGCGCTGGCGCCGCTGAGCGCGGCGGCGCTACCTCTTGATGATCCCCAGGCCGAATGCGCCCACGACGGTGAGCACCGCGCCCGCCGCGTAGTACTTGACGTGCGTGGGCGTGTGGTCGGCGCCGTCGATCTTCTGGCCGAGCGTGGAGAGGGTGCTGTCCGTCCTGCCGGCGAGCGACTGCTGCCTCACGTGGCCCATGTAGAGAAGGCAGATCCCGGTGCCCAGGGCCGCGCCGAAAAGGAACGTTCTCATGGGCAAGAGGATGGAGGCCAGCCCGATGTTGGCAAGGCGCCGATCACCGCGGCCGCCTATTGCCCGAGCCACACGGACTTGTAGGGGTGGTGGTCGAGCAGGGTCGGGCTCCACCCGTGGACGGAGGGCTGGATGAGGAAGACGTGGGTGTAGTGGTAAAGGGGGATGATCGGCGCCTCCTCGAGGAGCACCCGCTCGGCCCCGGCGTAGAGGGCGTCCTGCCCGGCGGCATCCGCCGCGCGCTCGGCCTTGAAGAGCAGCGAATCGTACTCCGGGCTCGACCATCCCGTGAAGTTGTTGCCGCTGTCGCCGCGCCACATCTCCAGGAACGCGGAGGGATCCTCGTAGTCGGCGATCCACGAGGACAGGAGCAGGTCGTAGTCCCCGCTCCTGCGCGCCTCCTCGGTGCTCTTCAGCTCCTCGTTGACGAGCGTCACGCGCACTCCCAGGTCTCGCCGCCACATCTCCTGCACCGCCTCTGCGACCTCCCGGTGGCTCTCGGAGTTGTTGTAGAGGAGCGCGAAGGCCGGAAGGCCCGCGCCGCCCTCGTGGCCGGACTGGGAGAGGAGCCGCCTCGCATCGCCGATCCCCCCGCGCTGGACGGGGCCCGGGGCGTAGTCCCCGAGCCCCGGCGGCGTGAACGAGTAGGCCGGCCCCTGGCCGCCGCGCAGGACCTTCTCCGCGATCAAGGCGCGGTCGACCGCGAGCGCGAGCGCCAGGCGGACGCGCGGGTCGCCCAGGCCCGGCCGGCGCACGTTGACCCTCACGAAGTAGGTCCCCAGGAGCGGGTCAATGCGCAGGAGTCCGGGCGCGTCCGCCCTGTACGCGTCGATTTTCCCCGGGGGCAGGGCCTCGGTCACGTGCAGCTGGCCCGAGCGGAACGCGCGCTCCTCCGAGTCGATCGAGTCGAACGAGTGGAAATGGATCTCGCGCAGCCGCACCCGGGCCGCATCCCAGTAGGTCGGCGAGCGGGCGACGACGATCTCCTGGCCGTGGCTCCAGGAGGCCAGGACGAACGGCCCGTTGCCGACCCACGTGGCCGGCGCAGCCCACGGGTTTCCCCTCTGGGCCACGGGGCCGCACCGGGCGATGGTCGCAATGGGGACCGGCATCCATGCGGGGCTGCTCAGGACGGAGAGGAACCAGGGCGCGGGATGCTCGAGGGTGACCTCCAGCGTGCGCGGGTCGGGCGCGCGGATGCCGACCTGGGAGAAGTCGGCATCGCCCCGGTTGAACGCCTCGGCGCCCTGGAGCAGGTAGAGCTGGCTCGCGGCCGTGGCGGCGAGACCCGGGGTCAGGATCCTGCGCCAGGACGCCACGAAGTCCCGGGAGGTCACCGGGTCGGCGTTGGACCAGCGGGCGTCCG
>DATNLY010000081.1:0-9191 GCA_035602635.1 Opitutaceae bacterium
TTACCTGGAAGGAGCCGAACCTGGCCTGGGCCATCGATGCCACGGAACCGGGCAAGGACGAGCAGGGAGCGCGGCTCTACGTCCACGCGGTGCAGGACCTCTGCACCCGGTACCGCTTCGCCCCGATGGTCGCCGTGGAGAGCAAGGGCGAAGCGGTCGCCGGGCACCTGGAGCAGCTCTTCAGGAAACACGGGCCGCCGCTCTTCATGAAGCGAGACAACGGCAGCCCCTTGAACCACGAGGCCGTCAACCGCGTCCTCGCCGAGTACGGGGTCATCCCGCTAAACAGCCCGGCCTACTACCCGAAGTACAACGGGGCCGTGGAGAAGGGCATCCGCGAGATGAAGGAGGCCCTCGGCGAGTGCCTGCCGACAGCCGTCCGCTGGCAGCCCGAACAGATCCGGCCCTACATCCTTGCCGTGCATCACGAGCTCAACTGCAGGCGGCGCCGCAGCCTGCAGGGCCACACCGCATGCGAGGCCTATCAACACCAGCCAAGGCACCGCTTCAACCGGCGCGAAAGGCTGGCCACTTTTGGGTGGATACGGATCCACGCAATGGACAGGATGGAACAACTGGAGGCGATCGATCACCGCAGCTTAAACGCCGCTTGGCGCCACGCTGCGGAAACCTGGCTCCGCTGCCAGGGCCTGATCACCGTCTCTATAAACAGAAAGGTGTTACCCAATTATCCGCTAAAACGTGCCTATAATTAGGTTGGTAGCACAGTGAGTACATGGGTGCCTGCTACGGCATTTTTCCACGCGAATTGATACGATGTGCCCGTCGTCGGTGCCTTAACCGTGCCGAGCTTGTTTCCTCCATCGTCGAATTCGACGCTCGCGATCGTGACATCGGGGGAGGAGGCGGTTGCAAAGAGCGTCATCGAGGCAGGCGCAATGAGCATTGAGCCGCTCGCAGGCACCGAAAGCGTCACGACTGGAGGCTGGTCCTGGACCACGGTGATCTGCACGGCGCCCGAAGAAGCGGTAAGTCCGAGCGCATCCTTGGCTACGGCCGTGATCGAGTAGCTCCCTGCGGCTACGTTTGTCCAATTGTACTTGTAGGGTGAAACTGTCTCCTTGACCGTCTTAGTGGTCCCCCCGCTTATATTATAGGTGACGCTTGCGATCGTCGAGTCGGGCGACGATGCGGATGCCTCCAATTGAATCGTGGTCGGTCCCACAACCGACAACCCGGGCGCAGGCTCCGTAATCGATACAACGGGAGGCTGATTCTGAGCAAATGCCGCGGCCCCGGAGAGCAATAGGCCCAACAGGAACCGTGCGGCTGGACGCGACACACCCTAAGCTCATTCTGAGCACGTGCCCAGTCGAGTCCTATGCCCGTTTTCGGTCGGACTATTTTCACATAAATCCACGTAGTGGTTCGTCTTACGCTTGCCATTCGACGATCGATGACGGACTCCAAGTTCGCCCGAAACGGGCGGTCTCATAGCACCCAATCGACGGCAGGACTCCATACGTTCACTCTTGGAGTTCAGTCGTCACAGAGTCGTTGATAGCGTGCGGAGCGAGTCAATCTTAACCTATTGAATCGTAATGCCTTTTGATATCCAATATCGATACCACCCCCACCCTTGACCCCCCCGGCCAACGATGGGTAGATTCACGGCGGATGCTTCTCGTGATCGATAACTTTGATTCGTTCACCTACAACCTCGTCCAATACTTCGGTCAACTGGGCGTGGAGCAGCGCGTGTTTCGTAACAACGAGATCACGGCCGAGAAGGCCCTGGCCCTCAAGCCCGACCGGGTCCTCCTTTCGCCGGGGCCTTGCACGCCGCGCGAGGCCGGCGTCACGCTCGACATCATCAGGGCCTTTGCGGGTCGGGCACCCATATTCGGTGTCTGTCTCGGGCACCAGGCCGTCGGCCAGTACTTTGGGGGAAAGGTGGTCCGGGCCGGACGGCTGATGCACGGAAAGACCTCGCCCATCAACCACAGGGACACCGACGTGTTCCACGGGCTTCCCCAGGGATTTGCGGCAACCCGGTATCATTCGCTCCTTGTCGAGCGCTCCTCGTTCCCCGAGGATCTGGAGATCACCGCGGAGACGGCCGAGGGCGAGGTGATGGGACTTCGCCACCGCACGCTCCCCATCTGGGGCGTCCAGTTCCATCCGGAGTCGATCGCGACCGCGGGCGGCATGAGGATACTGGAGAATTTTCTGGCGCTCAACTGACCCGACCCCACCCACATGCGCTGCCCCAAATGCACCTCCATCGAGGACAAGGTGATCGACTCCCGGATCAGCAAGGAGGGCAACACCATCCGCCGCCGCCGCGAATGCCTCGAGTGCGGCCACCGCTTCACGACGACGGAGACGCTGGTACTGGACGGGATGGTGGTCATCAAGCGCGACGGCCGCCGGGAGGAGTTTGACCGCGAGAAGCTGGTCCACGCGGTCCGCGCGGCCTGCCACAAGCGGCCGGTCGACATCGAGCAGATCACGATGCTGGTGGAGGATGTTATCGACGCCATCGAGGCGAGGTTCGAGAACGAGATCCCCTCGCAGGCGATCGGCGAGGGCGTGATGCAGCGGCTGCGCAACGTGGACCAGGTCGCCTACGTACGCTACGCCAGCGTCTACAAGGAATTCCGCGACGTCTCCGAGTTCATGAGCGAGATAAGCGCGCTTGGAAAACCGAAGAAATGACGATGGACCGCGACGAGCTTCGTCGCCTGCATTTCATCAACGCCCTGTTCGCCCACGTCACCGGACGGGACCTCTTCCTCGCGCACCAGATCAAGGCGGCCATAGCGTTCACCCTCGACGAGTTTGAGGCGCAGGCGGCCGAGGGCTCCCTGCCGGATTCGTCAAGCGAAGAGTCCTTCAACGCGGCCGCCGCCAGGCTCCTGGACAAGCTGTACTCCCGGCTTCCCCGGCACGGGTTCTTCCACTGGGACGCCTCCCGCTCGCTCCATTCGGGTACCCCCCTCTTCGCGCGCGCCGAGGTGATGGCCGGCCTCAGGCAGCTGGCGCCGTTCAGGGAGTCGACGCTCCTTATAACCAACCTTCGGCCGGCGGTGCTCCCGCCGGAGAGGAGGGAGACGACGCGGCGACGGCGCGAATACGACGACCTCCTGGGCTTCCTCCGGGAGCTGACGGCGGCGCGCTCCCCGGCCGGGTCGGACCTGACGCTCTTGTTCTTGTGACTTGCCGGGAGCCGGGCTATTCAGACACCAACCCGGAGCCAAGATGGGCAAGACGCTATTCCAGAAGATCATCGACCGGGAGATCCCCGCAAAGATCGAGTACGAGGACGATCGCTGCATCGTGATCCACGATATCCAGCCCAAGGCGCCCCTCCACCTGCTCATCATCCCAAAGAGGCCGATACCGCGTGTCGGCGAGGCCTCGGCGACCGACGAGGCGGTCCTCGGCCACCTCCTGGTCGTGGCGGGGGAGCTGGCCAAGAAGCTTGGCCTCGCGAACGGCTTTAGGATCGTGATCAACAACGGCCCCGATGCGGGCGAGGCCGTTCCCCACCTGCACCTGCACATGCTGGCCAAGCGCCAGATGGGCTGGCCGCCGGGCTGACCCGCAGGGCCTCAGGCCGGGGGCTCCGCAGCCTCCTTCAAAGCGGGTCCCAGACAGTCGAGGATCTGCGACACCTGCACGGCGGTCTGCCCGCGGCTGCGGGCCAGGACGTCCGCGGCCATCCCGTGCCAGGCTGCACCCCGGCAGGCGCAGACCAGCGGGTTGGATGCCTCCTGCGCCAGGAGTCCGCCCACGAGTCCGGCCAGGATGTCGCCGCTCCCACCCCGGGCCAGGACGGGTCCGCCGAAGAAGCTGTGGTATACCGCCCCCCCGTCGGTGACCCGGGTCACCGGGCCCTTGAGAACCACGGTGCCATGCACAGCGACCGCCAGTTCCCTTAGGCTCGCGCCCTTGGCGATGCGCGAGAACTCGCCCTCATGGGGCGTCACGATCCGCGCAATGGACCCCGCGCGGACGATGTCGGGCTGAAGGGCATCCGCGTCGATCACGAGAGGCACGGTCGAGGCCTTCACGATCCCAAGGGCCAGAGCCAGGGTCTCAGGGTCGCGGCCGAGGCCGGGGCCAATGGCCAGCGCGCTCGCCCGCTTGATGATCTCCATGACCTGGGCAAGGCCGCCTAGCGCCAGCCCCCCTGCGGGGGTTTCCGGCATTCCCACCCACATGGCCTCCGGGGCGCGCGAGGCAAATTCGGGCACGAGGCTCTTCGGCACGAATGCCGTGACCAGGCCCACGCCGCTGCGCAACGCGGCGAGCGTCGCCATCATCGCCGCTCCCGGATAGCCTCCGCTGCCAGCCACGATAAACAGGTGCCCCTGGCTCCGCTTGTCGGAGGAGGCCCGCCTGAGGCTTGCGAGCGGGCGCAAGACCGAGGGCAGGATGACCCGGTCACCGGAGGTCGCTTCCTCGCCCGCGCCTCCGGGGAAAAATCCGAGGTCAAGGTACCGCGGGCGCCCCGCATTGGCGCACCCGAGGAGCGGCGTCTTCACGGAGCCTGTGGCGTAGGTGAAATCCGCCCGAAACGCTCCGGGCTCACTCCAGCCGGTCGGCAGGTCGACGGCCGCCCTGAACCGGACGCTGCAACGGCTGGAGGCCTCGATCGCGGCCGCAGCCTCCGGCGGCAGCGGGGGCCGGTACCGAAATCCGATGATCCCGCAGAGACAAAGGTCATATCCCCAGGGGAGGGATTCGGCGCCGATCGAGCGCACCCTGCCCCGCACGCCCTCGGTCAGGCCGCGCCACGCGCGCGCGGCGAGCGGCTTCAGGCTCCTGGGACCGAACGCGAACAGGATGTCCGCATCCGCCCTGGGGTGGCGCTCAAGGACTTCGCGCGCGGCGACCAGCGCATCGCCCGTGTTGTTTCCCTTGCCCGCCAGCACAAGAATGCGGCCGCCGGGAGGAAACCCGCCAATCTCCTCAAAATCCCTGAGGATGCCCTGCCCGACCGAGCGGCCAGCCTGGACCATCGCCTTCCATTCCTTGCGCTCGTCACCCCCGAACAGGCCGGCCTCGAGCGCGAGCGCCTCGTCGGTGGAAAGGACCGGGACACTGGGAATTGGCAACGAGGGCATGGCCATACACTATTGCCCGCAGGCTTTCTTGCCAACCGGGGGCTCTATGGGCTGGCGGGTGCCCTCCGCGAACGCATCCCGTCGCTTCCCTTGGGCCTCCCCGAGTCTGACCTTCATATCCATCGGCCGATCCTAGATCGGTAAAACTCGGACCCTATTGCGTTCTGGGAGGAGCGTTACAATCGCGCCCTTTCCCAATTCCACGGCGAATTGCCGCAAAGCAGTGGAGATGCTTGGGCCAAGCGACTCAGGCGATACATCCTGGACTCGGGCTTGGATTACACTGGGGCCATGGGCGCGTGAGAGCGCGAGAATCGTCGTAAAGTCGAGATCGTGGGTAAATATCATGAATCCGTTGGTTCGGGCGTACTCCATAATAACCTGATCGGTGGCGTCCAAGGAGCCAACCGAGGCCCAGTGAACGGATTCAATCCCCCGCTCGGAAAAATAGTGAACCCAGTCCGGGGACAGGTTCATGTCCACCAGCAGCTTCATTCATGCTGCAAATCAACCTCTTGCTCCTCAGCGCGCCACGCGGCATAGGTCAGCGCAGCGGCGATGTCTTCGGGTTCAAGGTACGGGTAAAGCTTCAGGATGGAAGCCTGGGGCTTTCCAGCAGCAACAAGGCCGGCGACGGTACCGACCGTAACCCGCAGGTTGCGGATGCACGGCTTGCCTCCCATCACGGCGGGATTGCGAGTAATACGATCAGCGGCAATCATGAGCAAGACGGTGCAGCCACGGTACCCGTGAGTCAAGCGGCTGTCATCCAGGAATATGGAAGGACGGTCAATGCGTGCAGTTACGGCCCGCTCGGCCTTTTGCCAAGCGGGGGTCCAGATGGCTGGCCGGCGTTTCCCATGAATGCCTTCCAGTTCTCCTTCTGGACCTCGCCGAGCCATTCCTGGCGCTGCCTTTCGGTCTCGGTGAATTCAAGCGGGGAATTCTCCGGCACCCCGCGGGTCACGATCGGCCGGGTCAGCGCGGGAATGGGCCGGTAATAGAACTCTCCGTCGACCCTCACCACCTCGTAGAAGTCGGAGTAGCTCTTGGTTTCCGGGCTCCAGAGGGCAACCTCGGTCGTGCCGTCGCTCCAGACGGCGCCTCCCCCCCAGGACTCGAAGACGGCGTCGATCGTAGCCATTTTCGGGGCAGCGGCGACCTTCGCGGGCGTCGGTGCGGCGGCGTTCTCGGCGGGGCGCTCCGCAGGCGCCTCGGTGTCGCGCCGCGGCCATGCCAGGACAAACAGGGCCCCAAGAACGAACCCAAGGGTCACCCATGACGGAACCTGGGACGGCTTCGCCGGGGTTGGTGGTGTCTCCTCGTCCATGGCGCGCAATCCCGGTGCTTCAGCCGCGCACGAGCGCGGCCACCGCCATAGCGACGGTCTCCGTGTGCGACAGCGTCAGGAGCACATGGGTCGCCCCCACCTCCCGGAGCAGGGCCTGGCCCTTCTCGTCCAGCCTCACGAACGGCTCGTTCCTCGAGCCGTGGTAGACCGAGATCGAGCGCCAGCCGAGCTCGGCCCCGATCCCCGTCGTGAAGCATTTCGAGACGGCCTCCTTCGCGGCGAACCGCGCCGCGAGGTGCTTGTGCGGGTGGGCCATCCGGAAGCAGTACGCCCGCTCCTCCTCGGTGAAGACGCGCGCCAGGAACCGGTCTCCCTGCCGCTCGAGAACCCCGCGGATGCGGGACACCTCGATGACATCGGCGCCTAGGCCGAGCAGCACGCCGCCAGGGGGCAGCTTCAGCTTCATGGGTTCATCCGCGCCTTCATCTCGCGCACAGCCTCCTCGATCCCTGTGAACAGCGCACGGCTTATGATGCTGTGGCCGATGTTCAATTCGTTCAGGTGGGGAAGCGTCCTGACCTCGGCTATGTTCACGTAGTTGATCCCGTGCCCCGCGTTCACCTTGAGCCCGAGCCCGTGCGCGCGGTCGGCGCCGGCGCGCAGGCGCTGGAACTCCCTCGCACGGCCCGGCGTGTGGTAGGCGTTCGAGTAGGCCCCCGTGTGCAGCTCGACGACCGGCGCGCCCATTTGCGCCGCCAGCTCGATCTGGGCCTCGTCGGGATCGATGAAGAGGCTGGCCTCGATCCCCGCGGCGCCCATGGCCCGGACGCACGCCTGGACGCGCTCTTTTCCCCCGACGACGTCGAGGCCGCCCTCCGTCGTGACCTCCCTCCGGTTCTCGGGGACGACGCACACGGCCTGGGGCTTAAGGCGAAGCGCGAGGTCAATCATCGGCTGCGTGCACGCGAGCTCCAGGTTGATCCGCAGGGAGGGCAGTTCGCGCAGGCGCCACACATCCCTGTCCTGGATGTGCCTGCGGTCCTCCCTGAGGTGGACCGTGATTCCGTCCGCACCGGAGCGTCCGGCCCTCTCGGCCAACGCCACGGGGTCGGGCTCCACGGACGCGCCGACATCCTCGCCGGCATCCCTGTAGCGGGCCTGGCGCAGCGTCGCGCAGTGGTCGATGTTGACCCCGAGGAGAATCATGCCCCGATCCAAGCAAAGAACGGCCCCCCGGCCAACCTTCAAAAGGCACTAAAAAACGGCGGGCTTGCGGTACACGACCTGTGTCTTCGAAGGCAGGTAGCCGAGCGCCGGATAGAACTCGTGGCTCTCGACGCGCTTGGCGTTGCTGCGCACGACAATCGTGCCGGCCGAGATCTCGGCTGCCCAGGTCTCCGCGCTCGCCACCAGGCTGCGCCCGACCCCGCGCCGGCGCATCTTCCCTGAAACAACGAGCCCGACGATTTCCACCCGAAACCCCGACTCAAGGACTTCGCTTGCGTGCGCCTGAAGCCAGCCGCAGATCTCGCCGCTCGCTCCCTCGCCCACGAACACCCTCTGATCGTCCCGGGCCAGTATCCGGCGCAGGCGCTCGCGGACGGTCTTTGCCTCCGCGGGATAGCCCAACTCGCGCGAGAGGGCCGCAATGGGCGCCGCATCCGCCTCGGTCGCCGCTCGCACTTTGAATTCAATGGGCATTCTCGGTCGGGAGCCGACCCAGAGCGCGCCGGCCATCGGCTGAGAGAAGGCCCGGCAAAGGGCGCCTTGCAATTCCAAACGGCGGTCAGCCGCGCTGGGCCATCGGGACGTAATCCCTCTTCACCGGGCCCACGTAGATCTGCCTCGGCCTGTAGATCCTCCCCTTTGGATTGGACGCCACCTCGTACCAGTTCGCGATCCATCCGGGCGTGCGCCCGATCGCGAAGATCACGGTGAACATGTTCACGGGTATCCCGAGCGCGCGCATGATTATGCCGCTGTAGAAGTCGACGTTGGGGTAGAGCTTCCTCGAGAGGAAATAGTCGTCCTTCAGCGCGGCCTCCTCGAGCTTCTTCGCGATCGCAAGGAGGGGGTCGTTGATCCCAAGCTTCTTCAGCACCTCCTCGGTCACCTTGCCGATGATCTTCGCCCGCGGGTCGAAATTCCTGTAGACCGCGTGCCCGAAACCCATGAGGCGGTTCTCCTTGACGCCGGACTTTGCCGCCGCGATGAAGCGCGTGCCGTCGTCCCCCTCGTCATGGATCGCCTGGAGCATCTGCATCACGGCGACGTTCGCGCCGCCGTGCAGCCAGCCCGAGAGAGCGCAAATGCCGGCCGAGATTGACGTGAAGACGTTGGCCGCGCTCGAGCCCACCATCCTGACGGTGGACGTCGAGCAGTTCTGCTCGTGGTCCGTGTGCAGGAGCAGGAGCAGGTTGAGGGCCCGGGCGACCTCGGGCTCAGCGACGTACTCCTTGTAGGGCTCGGAAAACATCATGTGCAGGAAGTTGTCGCAGAACGGCAGCTCCTGCTTCGGGAAGACGTAGGGCAGCCCCTTCTTGTAGCGGTAGATCATCGCCCCTATCGTGCGCACCTTCGAGATCGCGATCGCCGCCGCGAGGTCGAAGTTGACCAGGTCCTTCTCGAAGCTGTTTGTCGCGAGCTGCGGGTAGTGGGCCGCGAGCGAGGCGACAATCGACGAGAGCATCGCCATCGGGGGCGCGTCCTTCGGGAAACCCTCGAAGATCTTCTGCATCTGCGTCTCGACGGCCGCATTCTGCCTCAGCTTCTGCCCAAACTCCCTGCGCTTCGTAACATTAAAAAAC
>DATNLY010000083.1:0-4214 GCA_035602635.1 Opitutaceae bacterium
GCCTGGTAGACCGCAACCGTGACGGGCACGGCGAAGAGCAGGCAGTACACGAACTGGTCCATGACAACCTTGACGGCGATCGTCCCGAAGTCGTGCCCGCCCCCGAAGACATGGGCCTGGAGGCGGTACCAGAGATCGATCTCGAGTCCCTTGTAGGCCCAGAACCCCGTCAGGCTGAGGCCCTGGACCCAGCCGTAACGCCGTTTCCCCCTCGCGTCCCTGCTTCCGACGCGCAGATACAGGAACGGCAGCGCCCCGCCGAAAACGGCCGTTGAGGCTATCCCGAGTCCGATCCCCGAGGCCTTCCGGATCTCGACCAGCCGCGCCAGCGCCGCGTGGACGCCCGGCTGGTAGTAATACCCCAGGACCAGGGCGAGGGCCGCCAGCTGCAGGACAGCGCCCGGCACGAGGTTGGCCCTGGCACCCCGCAGTCCCGACAGCCAACGGGCGCCTGCTGGGCTTGATGTCTCCATGGGGGGCGGATCATTTCATCTCCGGATGCCCGAACGCGAGCCGCCATTGGCGGCTCGCGGTGCCCGTGCCGCCGGGCCCGCTTCACCCTCCGGCGATCGCCCCGACGACCAGGAAGGGCTCCTTCCCGGTGGCGACGGCCTCGGGCAACGGGGCGTCCTCTGGCTCGTGGGACACGTCCTGCCCGCATGCGAAGAACCTGACGAACGCCCGGCGCCGGCGCGTGGAACGGTCCCGGATCGTCCCGCAGAGGACGGGATAGGCCGCCTCGACGGCGTCGAGGACCGAGCGCTGGCTCGCGGGGCCGGGGATCTCGAGCGCCACCTCTCCGTCCACCCGTGCGAGGTTTCGCAGGTGTGCGGGAAGCATCACCCGGATCATGGGAGCGTCTGCACCTCGACCGACAGCACCGCCGGAAGGTCGCGGACGATCGCCTCCCACCTGTCCCCGCCGTCGGCCGAGGCGTAGACCTGCCCGCCGGTGGTGCCAAAATAAACGCCGCACTTGTCGAGCGAGTCGACGGCCATGGAGTCGCGCAGCACGTTGACGAAGCAGTCCCGCTGGGGAAGGCCGGCCGTGAGCGCCTCCCACTCGTTCCCGCCGGTCCGGCTGCGGTACACCCGCAGCTTCCCCTCGGGCGGGTAGTGCTCGGAGTCGCTCTTTATCGGGACGACATAGACAGTGTCGGGCTCGTGGGCGTGGACCTCGATCGGGAACCCGAAGTCGCTCGGCAGGTTGCCGCTGACCTCGCGCCACGAATCGCCCGCGTCGTCGCTGCGCATGATGTCCCAGTGCTTCTGCATGAAGAGCACATTCGGGCGCGAGGCGTGCATGGCGATGCGGTGGACACAGTGGCCCACCTCGGCGGTCGGGTCGGGGATGTGCTCCGACCGGAGGCCGCGGTTGATCGGCTTCCAGGTCGCCCCGTGGTCGTCCGTCCGGAACGCCCCCGCCGCCGAGATCGCTATGAAAATCCTCCCCGGGTCGACCGGGTCGAGGAGGACGGTGTGCAGGCACATCCCTCCCGCCCCGGGCTGCCACCTCGGCCCGGAGCCGTGGCCGCGAAGCCCCGAAAGCTCCCGCCATGTCTTGCCGCCGTCGGCCGAGCGGAACAGGGCCGCGTCCTCCACCCCCGCGTAGACGACCTCCGGGTCCGTGAGCGAGGGCTCAAGGTGCCAGACCCGCTTGAACTCCCACGGGTGTGCCGTGCCGTCATACCACTGGTGGGTGCCGGCCACCCCGTCGTAGGCAAAGGCGTTGCCGACCGGCTCCCAGGTCCTGCCGCCGTCGTTCGAGCGCTGGACCAACTGCCCGAACCAGCCGCTGGACTGCGACGCATAGAGCCGGTTCGGGTCCGCGGGCGAGCCCTTCATGTGATAGATTTCCCAGCCCCCGAAATGGGGCCCTTCGACGGCCCAATTGCGGCGCTTGCCATCCGACGTCAGGATGAACGCGCCCTTTTTCGTTCCCACAAGTACCCGGACCTTGCTCATGGCCGAATCTTCCCCGTTATTTGGTCTCTCATTGGCTGTTGTTTGAGGAAGCTCCTATGGCTCCGTTTTCAACAGGGCTCCAGCGAAATTTTCGGCCTCCGTCGCCTCCCGACGGTAAAGCGTTTCTATTTGGTGCTCGGGACAGGACTTGAACCTGCACGCCTTGCGGCAACGGCTTCTAAGACCGTCGTGTATGCCAATTCCACCACCCGAGCTGCTGCCTTGGAACGACGGGAGTGTGTGGCCCAAAAGGCCTTCCGCAACACCGTAGTCGCC
The DNA here is from genome assembly GCA_035602635.1 of Opitutaceae bacterium. Taxonomy (GTDB): domain Bacteria; phylum Verrucomicrobiota; class Verrucomicrobiia; order Opitutales; family Opitutaceae; genus Palsa-1447. Next base: position 2,241 of record DATNLY010000083.1, read on the forward strand.
CGCCGAAGCTACTTGGACGGGTTGTCGTCAGTCACCTGGTCAGCGGGCTTCACAAGATTGTCCTCGTGCTTGGCGGCATTGGTTTCCGCCTTCTTCACAAGGTTGCCGTAGGTGCTCTGCGGATTGTCGACGACGAGGGATTTGCGGGTCGGGGCTGGGGTCGGCGCAGCCTTTGCCGCAACCGGCGCAGGGGTGGCCGCGGTATGGCCCGTCGCAGCCAGAACGCTCACGGGAATCGTGCCCGTCTGCCCCTTGTAGCGAATCGTGATCGTCTTGTCCCCGCGCGCGACAATCTCAACGACGGTCCCGGCCTTGAGGGACGTCAGGCTGCGATCGGCCCGCATTATCGTATTCGCCGGGAGCGTGAAATCCTCGGCAAGGGACGCTCCAGCCGAAAGGACGAGGAGGGGAAAAAGAAGGGGTATCTTCACGGGGACAGTGGCGCCATGGTGGCAACGTCCCAAATTTTCTCAAGGCCCATCCGGGCGACGGGCGTGTGAAGGATCCGTAAATTGTTGCGACCCGTCCGGGCAAGAAGCGATTGTCGTGCAGCCGGACGCAACGAAGCACACCGAATCCTGGTTGGCACCCAAGAGCGATACGCAATGAAGGAAGAAGCAAACCCGCGGAATAACTCCGGGAGCCGGCGGTATGCCGTCTTGGGAATGGCTCTCCTGGCGGTCGCCGGCGCCGCCCGGTACCGGGCGTCCCAAAACAGCCTCTGGGTGGATGAGATCCTGTCGGTGGACCTTGTCCGCGGGCTTTCCTCCCCGCTCGACATATTCCGCAGGATACACTCGGACAACAACCACTACCTCAATTCCCTGTGCATCTACCTTCTCGGGTTTCGGGGCGATTGGATGGGATACCGGGTCCCCTCGGTCCTGGCGGGAATCGGCGCCGTGGCGGTTGCCGGGATGATAGGAAGGAAGCGCGGCACGGCCTGCGCGTTCATGGCCATACTTCTCTTCAGTTTTTCCTACGTCCTCATACTCTACTCCTCGGAGGCGCGGGGCTACTCCGCGCTGGTCTTCTTCTCGCTGCTGTCGTTCCTCCTCCTTGACTCCTACCTGGATTCCCGGGGACGGCGGCTCGCCCTGGGGTTCTCGGTCTGCGCCAGCCTCGGCTTCCTGGCGCACCTCTCGTTTGCGTTCTTCTTCCTGGCATCGATGCCGTGGGCGGCATACCGGCTGATAAGGCGGCGCGCGGGGATCGGGGGCTTTCTGGGGTCGTTCGCGCTTTGCTATTCCCTGCCGGCCCTGCTCGTGGCCCTGCTCTACCTCCTCGATATCCGCTTCATGTTCACCCCGGGAGGGGCCCATCCCGGCCTCTTTAACACCTTCCGCGCCGCGATGGCATGGACCCTGGGCATGCCCGTCGCCTCAACCGTCGGAATCATGTTCGCCGTGGCAATCCTGGTCCTCGCCGCGGGGCTCTGGCGCCTGTGGCGAGAGGGGAATGACTCGATCCTGTTTTTTCCAGGGATGATTGTCGTCGTTCCCCTGCTCCTGCTCTTCCTGGGGCGCCAGGAGGTCCTCTATGTGAGGTTCTTCATCGTGCCCCTAGCCTTTCTCCTGATCCTGCTGAGCATTGTCCTTGCTTGGCTTTGGGAATCCCGGGGATGGATTGGCCGGATGGCCTGCGGAGCATTCCTTGCGGCATACCTCGTCGCCAACGGCGCGCCCTATCTGTCCCTCATGGTATTCGGAAGAGGCAACAACGCCGAGGCAGTCCGCTTCCTGGTACAGAACGCGGAGGAGACGCCGGTCACGGTGATCGGGGACTCGGATTTCCGGATTGGCATCGTGGTGAACTTTTTCGCCCGGACGACCGCCAAGGGGAGCATGCTGGCCTATTTCCGGAAAGACGGGCCCCCGGCCTACGGCGCGGAGTGGCTCATCAGGGAAAAGGAGTCCTTTGAGGACCCCGTGCCCCCGGCGATGGCCCTGAGGGACTGGTTCGGGCACCAGTACA
>DATNLY010000242.1:0-3663 GCA_035602635.1 Opitutaceae bacterium
TGGGGCGGGACGCCGGCGATCAACATCGAGGCGGCGTGCCGGTACGTCGGTCGCGAAAGCGGCGGCGTCACCCATTTTCACTACGTCCGCGACAACCTGCGAATGGCCGCCATGCACCTGCGCCTCATCCTGGCGCTCACCCTCGGGCGCAGGAGCCCCGCCTCGCCATGAGGCCGCCGCTGGCGGTGGCGCTCATGCTGGCGTGTCTCTGCGCGGCAAGGGGGGAGCAGGGCACTGGCCTGCTTCTCTCCGCGGAGACGGGGGAGGGGGAGTGGAAGCCCCTGATCGACTCGCTCGCGGCCAAGGGCGCGATCCGGGCGGACTTCGCGGAGCGGCGATTCTTCCCGTTCCGGCGCCAGCCGATGCTCCTGAACGGCGTGCTCCGGATCTCGCCCGAGCGGGGGCTCAGCCTGGAATACACGAGCCCCGAGAGGAACGTGCTGATCGCCGACTCGGCCGGGCTCCTCCTGAAGGACGCCGGCGGGCGCAGGAGGGAAATGCCCGCGGGGTCCCGGGCCCTGGCGGCGATTGAGTCGCTTCTCCCGATCATGCGCTTTGACCTTGCCGCGCTCTATCCGCGCTTCGTCATCCGCGCCTCGCGCTCGGGCTCCAACTGGACCTTCGTGTTCACGCCCAGGGATCCCGAAACGGCCGGTTCGCTCGGGGCGATCACCGTTGGAGGCGAGGGCTCCGAGGTGCTCCAGCTGGAGTTCAGGAGGTCCGCCTCGCAGAGGGTTGAGATCACCGTCGGCCGGACCGAGGCGGGAACGGCGTTTTCGCCGGCCGAGCTCAAGGAGTTCTTCCGCTAGGCCGGGAGGCGAACCATGGAGCCCCTGCGGCAAAAGTGGACGGCTCGGATCCTCCTTCTCGCGGCGGCGGCCGCGGGGCTCGCGTGCCTCTGGCGCCTCGACTTGAAGAGCAGGGTCTCGACCGACGTCCTGGACCTCGTCCCGACGGGCGAGCGCTCCCCGGAGCTCTCCCTCGTGCGCAGCCTCGCCGGCCAGGAGGAGGCCCGCATCCTCCTGCTCTCCCTCCGGGTTCCCGCCGTGCCCGGCGAATCCGACGAGGCGCAGGCGCAGCGCGGCAACCGCGCCGCGGCCCTGCTTGCGGGCTCCCTGGCAAGGTCCCCCTCGATTGCCCAGGCCATCCCGCTTTCCGACGCCCGGCCCCGGGAGGCCCTTGCCGCGGCCATATACTCGCGCAGGCTCGATCTTCTCCTGCCGGAATGGCTCGAGACGCGCCGCCGGGAGTTCGACGCCTCAGGGGGCGGCGCGGCATGGAGCGCATGGCTCGCGGAGCGCACGGCCGCCGACCTGGAGGCCTATCTCTCCAGGCCCGAGGCGATGGCGACAGAGGACATCATCACGTCGGACCCGCTCCTGCTTGTCCCGGGCCTGGTCGGCAGGATGGGCGGGCTGGCGGCGTCTGTGCCGGCCGAGGGCCGCTCGGGCGGCGCCTCGCTCGTCTGGGCGCGGACCCGCGCGTCGCCCCTTTCCGAGGAGGGGCAGGGGCCCGTCTTTGACGCGGTGGCCGGGGCGCTCGCGCAGGCGCGCAAGGCCGAGCCCGGCGCGGAGCTCGCCTGGACCGGAATCGCCAGGTTCGCCGCCGCGAGCCGCGCGCAGATCGAGCACGAGCTGGCGACCCTGAACCTGCTCTCCCTCGCGTGCGTGGTCGCGGTGACGGCGGCCTGCATCCGCCGGTTCTACCGGGCGCTCCAGCTTGCGCCCGTCGTCCTCGGCTCGCTCCTGGGGGCATGGGTCGCCACCGCGGCCGCGTGGCAGCGCGTGCATATCCTCGTCTTCGTCGTGGGCTCGCTCCTTGCCGGAGTGGCCGTCGACTACGGCTTCTATCTCTGCCTCCAGCCCCGGCTGCGGCCCGGCGAGCCGTACGCCGAGAGGGCCTCCCGCCTCATTAGGCCGCTGCTTGCGAGCGCGCTCACGACCGTCATCGGCTTCTCGTTCCTTCTCTGGTCGGAGCTCCCCCTGATCCGCCAGCTCGGGGTGTTCGTGAGCGCCGGGCTCGTGTGCGCCCTGGGCACCGCGCTCCTCTGGTTCGCGCAGGTCGAGGACTCCTATCTCGAGACCCGCACCTTCATCCGGACGCGCCTGCCGGTGCGCTCCGCCTGGGGGCGCGGCGGAGCGCGCGCCCTGCTTCTCCTGGGAGGTGCCGTCGCGCTGACCGGTCCCTGGCGGCTCCGGTGGAGGGACGACATCCGCGAGCTCCAGATCCCGACCCCCGGGCTCCAGGCGAACGACTCCCGGGTCAGGGCGCTCTTCGGGGACACGGGCGCGCGCACCGTGTACTTCACCCGCGGGCAGACCCCGGCCGATGCGCGGTCCGCACTGCAGGCGTTCCTGCTCTGGCACCGCGCCGAATTCCCAGGGGCAGCCGCCACGACCCTGGGAGACGCGGTGCCCACCGAGGAGCAGTGGGGGCGTTTGCCGCGCCAGCTGGCGGAGCTGGGGGGGTTTGAGGGCGACCTGCGCTCCGCGCTCGCACGGCACGGCTTCGAGCCCGGAGCGTTCGGGGCCTTCTTTGGCGCATGGAGGGAGGAGGCGGGCGGGCGCGGGCGCCCCACGTACGCCGGGCTGGTGGGAGGCGTCGGCGCGGCGCTCCAGGGTCCGCTCACTTCGCTGCTCCACATCGGGCCGGGCATGTGCTGGTTCGTCACCGTCGCAGATCATGCCGAGGGCGCCGAGCCTCCCGCGGCGACGAACACCTCGAGCGACAGCCAGCTTCAGAACCTGAACCAGCTCTTCTCCCGGTACCGCGTGTCGGCGCTCCGCCTGAGCTCGGTGGGCCTCGCGTTTGTCGGCGCAAGCGTGTTCGTCCTCTACGGCCTGCGGCGGGGTGTGCGGATATTCGCGATTCCCGCCGGGGCGTGCCTTTTCACGTTCGGGCTCTTCGGCCTGGCGGGGGCCACCCTGAACCTCTTCAACCTGCTGGGCGCCTTCCTGGGCGTCTGCCTGAGCCATAACTACGCGATCTTCTTCGCCGAGAGTCAGGGAAGGGGAGAGGAGCCTCCGCCCTCGATTCGGATGTCGGCGTTTGCGGCGGCCTCCTCCTTCGGCGTCCTTGCGCTCAGCAGGATCCCCGTCGTTTCCGCGCTCGGCTCGACCGTGGCCGTGATCGTGCTCTCAGCCCTCGCGATAACGGAGCTGGCCCCCATCGCCGCCACGGCTCCCGGGCCTACCGTGCGGCCAATTCGGTAGCCCAGCGTGGCCGGATTCTCAATGTCACTGGCCGCGTAATCCCAGCCGCCGGGAAACTATCTCCTCTTCTTGGAGGACTTCGACTTCTTCTTGGACTTAACTGACTTTTTTGCTTTTGCCATTGTGATGACTCCTTAACTTGCGGGTTGTCTCGCCCCCGGGAGAGTTGTTCCCCCGGAGGAACCGTGATTATCCGCGAGGGCGCCGCTGATGTAAACAACCGTCTGTGCTCACTTCCTCGCGGGCGCCGTGGCCGGCGCCTCGCCGGGGAACGGCCGGTTTCGGTACTCGGCGTAGTCGGGCACAATCCGGTCGTAGGTCGCGTCCATGAGCGGCGAGGAGATGATGAAGTCGGCGGAGGCGCGGTCACAGGCGATCGGAATGTTCCAGACGACCGCCATCCTCAGGAGCGCCTTCACGTCCGGGTCGTGCGGCTGCGGCTCGAGCGGGT
>DATNLY010000247.1:0-3671 GCA_035602635.1 Opitutaceae bacterium
AGGGGCGGCCTGGTCTACCTCTGGGGCCAGGATGACGCCCTGCACGTCTTCGCGTTCAACAACGGGCGCTTTGACCCCCAGCCCCTCGCGGTCGGCGCCGAGACGAGCGCCTATCCGGGCGCGATGCTCTCGCTCTCGGCCGACGGCGACACCCACGGGATCCTCTGGGCGAACGCCGCCCTGGCGCCGCACGGCGGCAGCCACATCAACGGTCCCGGCGTCCTTCGCGCCTACGACGCCAACGACGTCACGCGCGAGCTCTGGGACTCCAACATGGACCCGGCTCACGACACTCCCGGACGCGTCTCGAAGAACGCCCCTCCGACGGTGGTCAACGGCAAGGTCTACCTGGCGAGCTTCGGGACACTGCCCGTCGGCACGGGCGCCCTTTACGTCTACGGCCTGCTGCCGGCCCCGGCCACGCCGTAGCCCCGCAGGCGGCTCGCCGTGGTCCCAAAATGCTTCTTGAACGCCCGGCTGAAGTCGGGCGAGTGGCGATAGCCCAGGGAAAAGGCGACCGACTTCACGGACCTCCTGGCGCCGAGCTGCTCCCTGGCCCACTGCATCCTGACCTCTTGTCCGAAGGCGCGCGGGCCCTTTCCCATGTGCTCACGGAAGAGGCGGTACAGGGAAGCCCTCGAGACCTGCAGGTATTCGCAGAGGCCCTGGATGGTCTGCCTTTCCCCGACATGGTTGCGCAGATAGTCGACCGCGAGGCCGAACCGCAGGTCCGCCTTGGGGACCTGGCCGTGCTCGTGGGCCTCCAGGAGGCACAGGTCAAGGAGGAGGCGGATGGCCCGCAGCTGCAGCATGCTGCGCTCAGTCGAGTCCGCCACCGCGTCCCGGCACTGGAAATGAAGCCGCTTGAGGCGGCGGATCTGGTTCGCCCCGAGGGTCAGCCTCAGGCAGCCGCCCCGCTCCGGCCGCAGCGCGGAATGCGCCGGCGGCGTGCGCCAGATCCACGTCAGCATCTCGCAGGCGCTCCCCGGCCGGTCGCGGTGACCGATCGGGCAGTTGGGGTCGCCGATGCTGATCACGCCGGGCCCGGTGGCGACCTCCCTCCCGTTCAGGATGAGGCTCGGGGTCCCCGCGAGCACGAGGAAATAGTGCCACCCCTCGTGGGTTGTGGGCTCGAGGGGCGGCTCGCCGTAGTGGCGCCGCCCCCAGGAAAGGTAGCTCAGCTCGAAGGGCTGCGGCCGGGAGAGGCGGACCAGGGCCGTCCCGTGCTTGCCATTGCCGGGGATCGGCCCGATCCAGCTGTCCCTGGGGAAAGGGGCGACTCTGGGCATTGCGAAAGGATAGCAGATTCGCTCAAAGGGTCAACTTTCGGAGTCCCGCTCCCGCGCTCCGCGCACGGGAGGCGCGTCGCCCCCGCCGGACCCGATAGCATTAAGGCTCAGTATTAACCGCTGCTACCCATTGGCCGTTGAAAAGGGCGTCCGGATTGCGCTTAATGGAAAACCTTTGAGACGCTAAAGCCAACCCTCCATGATAAACCTACAAGGAAATCGAGTGTGCGTTATCGGCGGAAGCCGCGGCATCGGCCGGGCGGCCGCCCTCATGGCCGCGGAGGCCGGGGCCGACGTCGCCCTGACCTACCAGCAGGACGCCGATGCGGCCCGCTCGGCCGCGGAGAAGGTCGAGGCGTTCGGCCGGAAGGCATGCGTCTTCCGCGCCAGCATCAGCGACGAGGCGGAGATATCCGCCGCCGTCAACTCGGCTGCGGAGTCGCTCGGCGGCCTGGACGGGCTGGTCGTGTCGGCGGGGATCTTCGAGGGCCGCGCGATCGAGGAGATGACGCTCGAGTTCTGGAACCGGGTCGTTGGCGTGAACCTCACGGGGACCTTCCTCGCGGTGAGGGCCGCAGTCCCGCACCTGCGCAGGCACGGCAAGGGGGGCAGCATCGTCATCTACACGTCGACGGCCGGCCAGGCGGGAAGCCCCGTGTACTCGGCCTACGCCACCTCCAAGGCCGGCCAGATAGCCTTCATGCGCAGCATGGCCAAGGAGCTCGCTGCCGACCGGATCCGCGTCAACTGCGTCGCCCCCGCCTGGACCGACACGGACATGGCGCGCGGGCCCGTCGAGAAGATCGGGCGGGAGAAGGTGATCGCTGGATTCCCGCTGGGGCGAATCGGCCGCCCGGAGGACGCTGCGGGGGCCACCATTTACCTTCTCTCCGGCCTCGCGGAATTCGTGACGGGCATGACGCTGACGGTCGACGGCGGCAAGGACATGCGCGGCTGAGCGATGAAGCCGACCGAGATAAAGATCGCCTACATCGGCGGCGGCAGCCGCTACTGGGCCCGCGACCTCCTCGCCGACCTTGCGCAGTCCACGCGGCTCACCGGCCATGTGGCGCTCTATGACATCGACCGCGCCGCCGCGGAGAAGAACGCGGCAATAGCCACCGCGATCTTCAGCCGTCCCGAGGCGCGCACCCGGTTCTCGGTCCGCGCGGTGGCGCGGCTGCCCGACGCCCTGCGCGGCGCGGATTTCGTGGTCCTTTCCATCGAGCCCGGCCCCACGCAGATGCGCAGCGTCGACCTCGAGATACCCGCCCGCCACGGCATCGTGCAGCCGGTCGGGGACACGACGGGTCCGGGCGGGATCTCGCGCGCCATGCGCGCCATCCCCCTCTACACCGGCTTCGCCCGCCAGATCGACAAATACTGCCCGAGGGCGTGGGTGATCAACTACACGAACCCGATGACGCTCTGCACGGCCGCGCTCTACGCGGCCGTTCCCCGGATAAAGGCGTTCGGCTGCTGCCACGAGGTGTTCCACACGCAGGACCGCATAGCGGACCTCGTGGCGCGATGGTTTGGCTGCGCGCGGCCCTCCCGGGCGCAGATCGAGGTGGACCTGAACGGGATCAACCACTTCACCTGGGTGACCGCGGCGTCCTGGCGGGGGCGCGACCTCATGCCGCGCCTGCGCTCGCTTGCCTCCGAGCCCTCGTTCTTCCGGTCGCGCAAGCGCCTCGCCCTGGCCAACAGGAGGGCGGAGCGCTGGTTCGACAGCCCGGGCCTCATCGCCTTCGACATGCTGCGGCGCTTCGGCGCCCTCGGCGCCGCCGGCGACCGCCATCTCTCGGAGTTCATGCCGTGGTATGCGTCAAGCGAGGCCGAGCTGCACCGCTGGGGGGTCGTCCTCACCCCCTATTCCTGGCGGCTGCGCCGTTCGCGCAAGGCCGACTCCGGGATCGAGGACTATGCCAGCGGGAAGCTCTCGGCCAGCGGCGAGGAGGGGGTGAAGCTCATCGAGGCCCTTGCCGGGATCGCGCCTCTCGACACCAACGTGAACCTTCCGAACCGGGGCCAGTCGCCCGACCTGCCGGCGGGCCACGTCGTGGAGACGAACGCCAGGTTCCGGCGCGACCATGTGGCGCCCGTTGCCGCGAAGGCCCTCCCGCCCGCGGCGGCCGCGCTCGTGCGCCGCGTCGTCGAGGTCCAGCAGCTCACCCTGCGGGCCGTCCTGGAGCGTGATTCGGATCTCGTCTTCCAGGCCATGCTTCTTGACCCCCTCGTGCGCATCCCCTCCGACGAGGCGCACCGGATGTTCAAGTCGATGATGCGCTCCCTGGCGCCGCAGCTGCGCGGGTGGCGCCTGCCGGCCGCGCGATAGGCGCCGCCGCGGTCCCTAGGAGGCGTCCTCGGCGAGGTCCGCCG
>DATNLY010000256.1:0-6533 GCA_035602635.1 Opitutaceae bacterium
CCCCGGTGCCTGAGGATGCCATTGTCGCCGTCCAGGAAGGTGATCGAGCTCTCGCAGGAGCCCGTGTTGCCGTAGCCCTGGTCATAGCAAATGAAGCCCGTGTCCACCCGGAGCTTGCGCGTGTCCACCGCCTTCTCCCCCTCCGTCCCCTCGATTACGGGCAGTTGAAATTCCTTACCATCCAGCTTGATGGAAGCGGTGTGTGCCATGCGGTTCCGAGCCAAGCTTGAAACGGGCCGCTTGCAAAGAAAAGTTGGCTCCCGCCGACGGAAATTGGGGCGCTAATCAGCGGATTAGGGCTCCTGCTGATGACGCAGCGAAATTGCGATAGATCTGCAATCCCTTGGCCTGGCTCTTCTCCGGATGGAACTGGGTCGCAAACAGCCGGCCCCGGGAGATAGCCGCGACGAAGGGCGAGCCGTAGTCGCACTCGGCCAGGATCAGGCTCCGATCGTCAGGAACGCAGTGGTAGCTGTGGACGAAGTAGAATGACTCGCCCTCGTCGGCCAGGCCCTCCTGGAGCGCGGTTCCCGGACGCACGAACCGCACGCTGTTCCAGCCCATGTGGGGGACCTTGAGGGGAGGGGCCAGCCGGAACCGGACCACGCGCCCGGCGAGGATCCCAAGTCCCCTCACCCCGCCCTCCTCGGAACCGTCAAAGAGGGCCTGCATGCCCAGGCAGACCCCGAGGAAAGGACGGTCCGCGGCGATCCAGTCCCTGACCGTCGCGTCCAGCCTCGACGAGCGCAGGGCCCCGACGCAGTCGCGCAGGGCCCCCACCCCGGGCAGGACGAGGCCGCCGGCCCCGCTCCGTTCAATGTCCTCGGGCGAGCGCGCGACCACGGGCGTGGCCCCGACGGCCTCCAGGGCCTTCGTGACGCTCCGCAGGTTGCAGATGCCGCTGTCGATGACGGCCACGCGCGCGCTCATCGCCGGCGGGCTACAGGCTGCCCTTGGTGCTCGGCAGGAGACCCGCTGCGCGCGGCTCTATCCGGGTCGCGGCGTCCATCGCCCGGCCCAGGCCCTTGAAGATCGCCTCCGCAATGTGGTGGGGCTCCTCCCCGTAGATCAGCTCGACGTGGAGGTTTGCCCCCAGCGCGTTGCTGAACGCGCGGCAGAATTCCTTCACGAGGACGAGGTTGAAATCCCTGACGAACATGGACTGCGCCTCCACGCGGTAGGCGAGGAGCGGGCGCCCTCCCACGTCCACCACGACACGCGCCAGCGATTCGTCCATCGGGAGGAGGAAGAATCCGTACCGGGTGATGCCCAGCTTGTCCCCCAGCGCCTTCTTGAAGGCCTGGCCAAGGACAAGGCCGACATCCTCGACCGTGTGGTGGTAGTCGACGTCGACGTCGCCCTTCGCCTTGACCGTGAGGTCAAAGAGGCCGTGCTTCGCGAACAGCGTCAGCATGTGGTCGAAGAAGCCGACCCCCGTCGAGATCTTGGACACACCGGTGCCGTCGATGGCGAGCGCTATCGAGATGTCCGTCTCGGCCGTCTTCCGGGCGACAATCGCTACTCTCTTGGAGGTTCCTTTAGCCATGCATCAAGGGTTTTTTCGAGGACGAGCATCTCGTCATCGGTGCCGACGCTGATCCGCAGGAACGAGGCGGTCAAGGCGTCGCTCGGGAAGTGGCGCACCAACACCTTGCGCGAGAACAGGAAATCAAGGGCGGCCCTTGCCACGGAGGGACCGGTCCGGCCCCGGCCATCCCTCGGCTCGGTGCATATGAAGTTGGCCTCGGAGGGGAACGTGAACCAGCCCCTCTTTTTGGCCCAGCTTTTCATATATAAGTCTCTCGTCTTATTAATCTTACGAATCATCCGCTCGTGGTGGCCCGGATCGTCGAGAGCCGCCAGGGCCGCGGCCTGCGAGAGGCGGCTCACGTTGTAGCTGTCGCGGGCACGGTCGAGGACATCGATCACGCCAGGATCTGCCAGGGCATAGCCCACGCGGATGCCGGCAAGCGCGTAGGCCTTTGAGAGCGTGCGGACCACAACCAGGTTTGCGCGCCCCGCGACGAGCCCTGCGGCATTCTCAGTGGCGAAAGGGGCGTAGGCCTCGTCGACCACGAGGAGCCCCTTGAAGCTGTCGAGGACTGCGCGGATCTCGGAGTTTGGGAAGCGGACGCCGGTGGGGGCGTTCGGCGAGGTCAGGAGGAAAATGCGCGCCCCGCAGGCGGCGATCCTCTCCACGGGAAGCCGCATCTGCCTGTCGAGCGGGACCGGTGTCGCGGCGCCGCCCTGGAGCCCTATCAGGACCGGGTAGAGCGAATAGCTCGGCAGCGTGAAGCCTGCCGCCGCCCGCGGGCCGCAGAAGCACCTCACGAGGAGGTTGAGGATGTCGTCCGAGCCGTTCCCTATGCAGACGTTGGCGCTGTCCATTCCGTGCATCCGCGCCACGGCCGAACGGAGGGGGCCGCTCCGGGGATCCGGGTAAAGCCTGAGGCCGGCTCCGTCGGCGCCCACCTCGCGCAGGAGGGCCTCGGCGACCCTGGGGCTCGGGGGATAGGGGCTCTCGTTCGTGTTCAGCTTGACCCACCCCGGCTCCGTGGGCTGGACCCCGGGTGTGTAGGCATGAAGCCTCCGGACGCGGGCGAGCGCGAGCCTCCCCGGGTCGGGCCCCTTCATCGGGACCTCGCGCCCGACCCGCGCAGCGACACCGAGCTGCCGTGGCCGTCCAGCCCCTCCATGGCCGCAAACGCGGCGACGGTCGGCTCGGCCCTGCGGACGCTTCCCGCGTCGTAGCAAATGACGCTTGTGCGCCTGAGGAAGTCGGCAACGCGCAGGCCGCTCGAGAACCTGCCCGCCCCGCCCGTGGGCAGGACGTGGCTCGGGCCCGCGGCGAAGTCCCCCAGGGCGGTGGGGGTGGAGTTGCCCACCATGATGGCGCCGGCCGTCGTGACCGACTTGAGGAGCCTGGGCACGGCCCCGGCGCGCACGAGGAGCTCCAGGTGCTCGGGCGCGACCTCGTTGGCCACCTTCGCGGCCTGCCCAAGGTCCGCCACCTCGATAGCCAGAAAGCCGCCGTCCAGGACGCGCTGGATCTTCTCCGACCGCGCGAGCCCGCCCTGCTGCTTCTTCATCTCGGCGGCGACCGCCGCGATGATCCTGGGTGAGGTCGCCACAAGGTAGATCCTCTCGCGGCCCGACCCGTGCTCCGCCTGGGCGAGGAGGTCCGCGGCCGCGAAATCCACGCGCGCGCTTTCGTCGGCGATCACCATCACCTCGCTGGGGCCCGGCAGGAGGTCGACCCCCACCGTGCCGAAGACCTGGCGCTTGGCCTCGCACACGTAGGCGTTGCCCGGCCCGAAGATTTTGTCCACGGCCGGAATGGTCGCCGTGCCGTACGCCATGGCCCCGATGGCCTGGACTCCCCCAATCCGGTAGACCTCCCCGACCCCGGCAAGCTGCAGGGCCGCGAGGACGACCGGCGCGACCCTCCCGTCGGCGCCGGCCGGGGTGAAGGCCGCGATCTCCGGGCAGCCGGCGATCCTGGCGAGCGTCGCCGTCATCAGGACGGTGGAGACAAGGGGAGCCTGCCCGCCGGGCACGTAGATGCCCACGCGGCGGATGGGGTCGAACTTCTCGCCCACCTCGGCGCCGTGCCTGTTGCGCGCGGTCCAGTTGACGGGCAGGTTCCTGCGGTTGAATTCCACGACGGCGGCATGCGCCTCCTTGAGGGCGGCCCTGCGGCCTGCCGGGAGGCCCCTGACAGCGGCCTTGAGCTCGCGGTCCGGAACCCGGAAGCCGCCGCCCCTCGGCCTGGCACCGTCAAACCGGAGAGCGTAATGCGCGACGGCCGCGTCGCCGCGCGCCCGGATGTCGGACAGGATCGCGGAAACGGATGCCGAGACCTCGCACGAGGCCTCCGCGCCTCCGCGGAACACGGCGAGCCCGGTTCCGAACTGCCTCGACGCGAATGAAATCGTGCGCACGGCCTACTTTCCCGTCGGGCCCGCCGCGGACGGCCTACCCTTGTCCGGCAGGAGGTTCGGGGCCGCGAAGGCATCGCCTCCCAGCGGCTCGTTCAGCTTGATGCTGTCGAAGGTGACGGTCGCGACCAGGTCCTTGCCGGAGGCCGTCTTTGAGACGCTCACGATCGCCTTGGGAAACCGGATGCCGTCGACCATGATCTCCCCGCTCTCGCGGATCGTCTCGCCCTGGCGCACGCTTAAGACCAGGCGGCCCGTGTCTCGGTCGAAATAGCGCTCGAACACGATCCCCTGCCCGTGGTTGAAGTCCACCCGCTCGCACGCGATGCCGTCGATGGTCACCGGGCCATGGTCCTCCATGGAGCCGACGCCCCCGAGCCCCCGGAAGAAATTGAGGTTCTCCCAGGTGTTCGCGCGCAGGGCGCCGATCTCGTTCGCCGAGAGCCAGCGCAGGCGGTATTTGGACGCATCGGCGTTGTCCGTGAGGCGGACCCAGGCGTCATAGCCGTCGAGAACGGTCGTCTCGGTGACCTTGGCCGCGCGCACGACCTGGCGCTGCCGGTAGGGCTTCGAGAACACCATGTCGAGCGAGGCATGGAGGGAACCCGCCTCCGGATGGTCGGGATCCACGCGGTCCAGGGTGCCGACAAAGTGGATAGAGGCGATGCCGTCCAGCGTCGAATCGGGGCCCAGGTATGCCCGGGCGAGCCCGACGACCCCGGGCTCCGCGCGCAGGCACGCGGACGCCAGGAGCGCGCAGGCGCAGATTCGGAAACGGGTTGACGCCATCGACATGGCCCTAGTGACAGCCAAATCCGGCGCAAGGTCGAAGGAATTTCACTCCCACTCTATCGTCGCCGGCGGCTTGGAGCTCACGTCGAGCACCACCCTGGAAACACCCCTCACCTCGTTCGTGATCCTCCCCGAAATCCGCTGCAGCAGGTCGTAGGGCAGCCGGGTCCAGTCGGCGGTCATCGCATCGGCGCTCTCCACGATCCTGAGGGCGATCACATAGGCGTAGTTTCGCTCGTCGCCCACCACGCCCACCGTCTTGACCGGCAGGAAGACGCAGAACGACTGCCACACCTTCCAGTACCATCCGCTCGCCATCATCTCCTCCTGGAGGATCGCGTCGGCCAGCCTGAGGATCTCAAGGTTGGCATTGGTGATCGGACCCATGACCCGGACGCCCAGCCCGGGCCCGGGGAACGGCTGGCGCCAGACGACCTCGCGGGGAAGCCCTAGCGCGCCGCCCACCCTGCGGACCTCGTCCTTGAAGAGCTCCCGGAGCGGCTCAAGGAGCCGGAGCTTCATCCGGGCCGGCAGTCCGCCGACATTGTGGTGGCTCTTAATCAGGGCCGCCGGGTTGTCGCCGATCGCGACGCTTTCAATGACGTCCGGATAGAGCGTGCCCTGGGCCAGAAAGTCGGCGTGCCCGATCTTCTTGAGCGACTTCTCGAAGACCTTGATGAAGGTCCTGCCGATGATCTTGCGCTTCTTCTCGGGCTCATCGACTCCCTTAAGGAGGCGCAGGAACTGGGCCGATGCGTCGACGACGCGAAGGTCTATCTTGAAATGCCTCTTGTAGAGCGACTCGACCGCCTTCCTCTCGCCCTTCCTGAGCAGCCCGTTGTCCACGAACACGCACGTGAGCTGGCGGCCGATCGCCCTGTGGATCAGCGCCGCCGCAACCGAGGAGTCCACGCCCCCGGAGAGGCCCAGGATGACGCGGGACTTGCCCACGGCGGCCCGGATCTCGGCCACGGAGTGCTCGATGAAGTCCCGCGTGGTCCAGTCCCGCCTCGCCCGGCAGACACCCGAGAGAAAGTTCTTGATCACGTCGATGCCGCGCTCGGTGTGGAAGACCTCGGGATGGAACTGGATCGCGTAAAAGTCCCGCTTGAGGTCCTCGAGAACGGCATAGGGCGAATTCTCGGTCCTCGCGATCGGCCTGAACCCCGGGGGGACCCTCACAAGCTTGTCGCCGTGCGAATTCCATACGCGCAGTTTCCTCGGAAGTCCGGAGAAGAGCCGCCCGCGCCGGCTCACGTGGAGAGTACCATGGCCGTACTCCCGGCGCGCTCCCCTGACAACCTTCCCGCCGAGGAGGTGCCCCATTAGGTGGAGCCCGTAGCATATCCCGAGGACCGGCACCCCGAGTTCAAAGATCGCGGGGTCCGGCTTCGGGGCGTCCTTGGCGAAAACCGAGCTTGGGCCGCCCGAAAGGACGATCCCGATCACGCCATCCTTCCGCAGCAACTGCGCCGGCGTCGAGAAATGGTAGATCCTCGAATAGACCTGGCACTCGCGGATCCGCCGAGCGATGACTTGGGTGTACTGCGACCCAAAATCGAGGACGGCTATGGTTTGCGGCATGTGCTGGTTGTGGAGAGGGGATGAAGATCGCCGCAACGGGGACAACCGCAAGTTAGAATCTCAGCCTTGCATTCTCGTGCCCGCATCTCGGGCACTTGCACAGCCCCGTTCCCTCCGGCGCGGTGTAGAGCCGGTCGCAGCGGATGCAGTGGAAGGTCGTCTTGCGCCGCTCCAGGTCGAAACGCACATGGTCGCGCCGATCATAGAACAGCCAGAGGA
>DATNLY010000259.1:0-3731 GCA_035602635.1 Opitutaceae bacterium
GGCCGCAACATCAAGTCGTTCGAGGCCGCCACCGGGGTCACGCTCCTGATAGACGAGTCGCCCCAGCTTGTCCTCCTCTCCTCATTCGACCCCGTGCGCCGCGAGATCGCTCGCAACGCGCTCGAGGCCCTGGTCAAGGACGGCCGCATCCATCCCGCGAGCATCGAGGAATTCGTAAAGCGCGCGCAGGACGAGATCGACCTGTCGACGACGCAGGCCGGCGAGGACGCCGTCGCCAAGCTCAACATCAACGGCCTCCACTCCGAGATCATCAAGCTCCTGGGGAAGCTCAGGTACCGGTTCTCCTACAACCAGAACGTGCTCGACCACTCGGTGGAGACGGCGTTCCTGGCCTCCCTGATCGCGAGCGAGATCGGGCTCGACCCCAACGTGGCCAAGCGCGCGGGCCTCCTCCACGACATCGGCAAGGCCGTCTCCGGCGAGATGGAGGGAAGCCATGCTGGGATCGGGGCGGACTTCATCAAGCGCCACGGCGAGACGCCCATCGTGGTTAACGCGGTCGCGGCCCACCACGAGGAGGTGAAGCCCGAGACGATCTACGCGGGGCTCGTGATCCTCGCGGACACGATCTCGGCCACGCGCCCCGGCGCCCGGGCGGAGACCATGGACAGCTACATCCAGAGGCTGAAGAAGCTGGAGGAGGTCGCGATGTCGATCGAGGGCGTCCAGCAGGCGTTCGCGATCCAGGCGGGCCGCGAGATCCGGGTCGTCGTCTCCCCCACCGAGGTCACCGACGACAGGGCGCGCGACATCGCCAAGGAGCTCAGGCGCAGGATCGAGGGGGAGCTGCAGTACCCGAGCACCATCAAGGTCACCGTGATCCGCGAGGCGCGGTACACGGAGACGGCGACCTGACCCGCGCGGCGATGGAGGCGCACCTGATCGAGACCGCGGGCATGCTGCTGCGCTGGCTGCACGTGATCGCGGGCATCGCGTGGGTGGGCTCCTCATTCTACTTCATTTGGCTGGATGACAGCCTCGAGCGCCCCGAGCCCGGCTCGGAGGAGGAGAGGAAGGGGGTCTCCGGGGAACTCTGGGCCGTGCACGGCGGCGGCTTCTACAACCCCCAGAAGTACGCCGTGGCCCCGGCGCGGCTCCCGGAGAGGCTGCACTGGTTCAAGTGGGAGGCCTACACCACCTGGCTCTCGGGCACGGCGCTCCTTGTCGTCGTCTACTGGATGAGAGCCCAGTCGATGATGGTGGACCCGTCGGTGGCCGCCCTCACCAGCGCCCAGGCCGTGGGTATCGGGATCGCGAGCATGGTTGTGTCGTGGGTCGTGTACGACCTGCTGTGCCGCTCGCCGCTCGGCAGGCACGGGTTCGCCCTTGCGGCCGTCGTGTTCGGGCTCCTGACGCTCCTTGCCTGGGAGCTTTCCCGGACGCTCGGCGGCCGCGCCGCCTACATCCACGTGGGCACGGCCATCGGGACGATCATGGCGGCCAACGTCTTTTTCGTGATCATCCCGGGCCAAAGGCGGATGGTCGAGGCGATGAGGGCCGGCCTGAAGCCCAACCCGGCTGACGGGGCGCGCGGCAAGCAGCGCAGCGTCCACAACAACTACTTCACGCTGCCGGTCGTGTTCCTCATGATCAGCAACCACTATTCGGCGACCTACGGACACCCCCATGCGTGGGCCGTCCTCGCGCTGATCGCCGCGGCCGGCGTCCTGATCCGCCACTTCTTCAACCTCAGGCACAAGGGGGCCAATGCCTGGCAGTGCCTGGCCGCATCCGCCGCCATCCTCGGGTTCGTCACCTGGTGGACCGCGCCCCACATCCGGCCGCTGCCGCCCGTCCAGGGCCCGGTGACATTCAACAGGGTGAGGGGGATCGTGGGACAGCGCTGCATCGCGTGCCATTCCCAGACGCCCACGTTCACCGGGATCACGCAGCCCCCGGCCGGAGTGGTCCTGACCGGCCCCGACGGGATCGTCCAGAACGCCCAGCGGATCTACCAGCAGGTCGTGGTCACGGGGATCATGCCGCTCGGCAACGCGACCCAGATGACCGACGAGGAGAGGGCCGTCGTCGCGGCCTGGGTCACTTCCGGCGCGCCGGCCCAGTAGGGCGCCCGGGATTGAGCGCGGCGATCACCGAGGCGTGCAGCCCCGCGGTTCCCGCGGCGACGATCGAAGTGGCCGGGTAGGGCGCCTTGCCCGCCGAGTCGGTGATGACGCCCCCGGCCCCGCGGATGACCGGGACAAGGGCCGCGATGTCCCAGGGGTTCATGACCGGGTCGTACATCACGTCCGCCGAGCCCGTGGCGACCAGGTAATAGCCGTAGCAGTCGCCCCACATCCGCGCGAGCTTCGCCCGGCCCATGAGGGCCGCGTAGCCGTGCGCCGCCGGGTTGCTCGCGATCGCGACCGGATCGCTCGTCAGCAGCGTCGCGTCCTCGATCCGGCCGACGTCGCGCGTCTTGACGGGATGCCCGTTCATGGAGCACGACGTGTTGTCGCCGATCAGCAGCTGGCCCAGCACGGGCTGGTGGATGCACCCCAGCACGGGCTGCCCCCTGTGGAGGAGGGCGATCAGGGTGCCGAAGAGGGGAACACCGGAAATGAAGGATTTCGTGCCGTCGATCGGGTCGAGGACCCAGACGAATTCCGCGTCCGGCCTTTCGGACCCGAATTCCTCGCCTATGACGCCGTGATCCGGGAACTTCCCCTTGATCAGCTTGCGCATCAGCTCCTCGGCCCCCCGGTCCGCCGCGGTGACCGGCGAGCTGTCCGCCTTGAGCTCCACCTGGAGGCCCGACTGGCCATAGTACGGGCGTATGAATTCGCCGCTCAGCTCGGCGAGCTCGATCATGAATTCGCGGTGGGAATCAGGGTTCACGCCAATCCTTGATGCCGCGATTCAGCCGAAAGACACGAAAATTTGGGCTCGGAGTCGGGTGGAATATTGGGAAAATCCGCAATGCGCTGGATGGAGCGGCCGATATTTTTCATCGATTTCGAGGGCAGCCTTGCCTCCGGAGTCCTCGAATACGGCATCGTGACTCTCGAGGGCGGCCGGGTGACCGCGACCCTGACGAGGCTCTGCGCCCCGACCGGCCGCGTGCGCGCCGTGGACACGGAGGTCCACGGGCTCAGGGAGGAGTCGCTCGCCGGCTCGCAGCCGCTCTCGGCGGACTGGGAGGTGTTCGCCGGGCGCCGCGAGAAGGGGCCCTTCGCGGCCCACTTCGCGGGGGCCGAGAATTCGCTCCTGAAGTCGGTCTGGCCATATCCGCGCAGCTCCCCGGACTTCGCCAGGCCCGGAGGCACCTCGGCCGAGTGGGGCCCATGGATCGATTCCGCGCGCATCTACGCGCAGCTGTACCCGAAGCTGGAATCGGGCCGCCTCGAGTCCCTGATAGGCGCGTGCGGGCTCCAGGCGGAGCTCGATGCCCTTGCGGCCGTGCACTGCCCGCCCGGGCGGGTCCGCTACCATGCGGCGCTCTATGACGCCATTGCCGGGGCGCTGCTCCTGGGCTCGCTCTCCCGCCACTCCCAGGTCGCGTCCCTGACCATCGTGCAGCTCCTGGCGCTCAGCACGCTCGACCCGGCGAGGCGGGAATCGATCGTGCAGCGCGAATTGTTCTGAAGGGGCCCTTTAGCCCCAGTAGTCGGGCTCCACGGGCTCCGGGGCGATCCCCGGCTGGGAGCGCCCCAGCCGCTGGAGGGCAATCCGCGCGATGAACCCCGGTCCCTGGACGAGATAGCGCCCCG
>DATNLY010000268.1:0-2387 GCA_035602635.1 Opitutaceae bacterium
CGCCCCGGCTCCTCGCCGCGGCGCTGGCACTGAAGAACCTCCGAGTGGAGGGCCTGATGACAGTCGCCCCGCTTTCCGGCGGCGCCGACGCGGCGCGGCGGGCGTTCGCGAGCCTGAGGGAGATGCGCGAACGGCTCTCAGCCGACTCGGGCGCCCCGCTTCGCGAGCTCTCGATGGGAATGAGCGCCGACATGGAGGCCGCGGTCGCCGAGGGCAGCACGATCGTTCGCGTGGGCACGGCCCTCTTCGGCGCGCGCGCCTAGCGTGTCGAGAGCAATTTGTTTTGTTTTTTTCCTTCCGGTGTTGCCACACCCGGACAAAGCGGCTTCCAATCCGGGGCGTGGATACGGAAACACTGCCTTCTGCCGAGAAAGAAGCGATGTTGAGCCTGCTCGACGATCCGAGCCCCCTTGTCCGCCGGGCGCTGCTGGCGCGCTTCATGGCCCGGGGGACCGCGGCCGCATCCCTCCTGCAGGAGATAGCCCGAAGCTCGAACCGCTCCCTCGCCCGCCACGCCGCGTGGTTCATCGACGAGCTCAAGCTCACGGATCCCGTGGCCGAGTTCCGGTCCTTCATCCGCTCGCTCAACTACGAGCTGGAGACCGGGGCCCTCCTGCTTGCGCGCACGGTGACGCCGCAGCTCGACGTGGGCGAGTGCCGCGCCGCGCTCGACGAGATGGCGGCCCGCTGCCGCGAGCTGATCTCCGAGCCCTCCGCGAACCGCGAGAAGTGCCGCGCCATCAACCGCGTCCTGTTCCACGAGTGGGGCTTCCGGGGGAACGTGGAGCAGTACACCGACCCGATGAACAGCCTCATTGACAAGGTGCTCTCCCGCAGGAAGGGCATCCCGATCTCCCTCAGCATCGTCTACCTGCTCGTGGGGGAGAGGCTGGGGCTCCCCCTCGAGCCCGTGGGCCTTCCCGGGCATTTTGTCGTCGGCTGCTACGCCGACGAGGCGCCCTTCTTCATCGACCCGTTCGACCAGGGCCTCTTCCGGGACGCGGACGAGGTCTTCGCCCTCCTGCGCTCCAACCACATCTCGCCCAAGCCCACCGACCTGGCCCCCACGACCATCCGCGAGGTGCTCTGCCGCAGCTGCCGGAACCTGGCAAACCACTACTCGGCGTCGAGCGACCTTGCCCGCGCGCAGATCTTCTCGGAATTCGCCGATGAATTCGAGGCGACGCACGAGCGGTACCTGCAGTCCTGAATTCCCCGTTGACCCTGTCCGATCTGGTGAGGTGGCCGCACGCCGGCACCGGGCTCGCCGTGATCGGCCACCCCATCGGGCATTCGGTGAGCCCGCAGATGCACAACGCGGCCCTGGCCGCGCTGGCGGGGACCGACAGGCGCTACGCCACGTGGCGGTACGACGCGTTTGACATCGATCCCGCCGACCTGCCGGCCGCGCTCGACCGGATGGGTGCGCTCGGATTCCGCGGCGTCAACCTGACGGTGCCGCACAAGGTCCTCGCCCTGGGGCTCGTCTCGAGGGCCGACGCCGAGGCGGGCGAGGCGGGGGCGGTGAACACGCTCCTGCGGGACGGCGGGGGCTGGCTTGGGACCAACACGGACGGCTACGGCCTGGCCGCCGGGGTACGCGAGGAGCTCGGCATAAGGCTGGCCGGCACCCCGGTCGTGATCCTCGGGGCCGGCGGGGCCGCGCGCGCCGCCGCCGCCGAGTGCCTGCGCTCGGGCTGCGCCGAGCTCTGGATCGCGAACCGGACCCGGGCGCGCCTGGAGTCGCTGCTGGAGCGCATCGCCCCCCTCGCGAAGGGGATCCCGATCCGCGCCCTTGACGCGGGCAGGCGCGCCGAGGGCCTGGCCAGGGGCGCCCTTGTCATCAATGCGACGAGCGCGGGGCTCCGCGCGGGAGAGCTTGCGCCCGCGGACCTCGCCTTGTTCCCCGGTTTGGCCGCCGTGTACGACATGATCTACAATCCGCCGGTCACCCGGCTCCTCGGCCAGGCGCGGGAGCTCGGCGTCGCGCATTCCAACGGCCTCGGCATGCTGGTCCACCAGGGCGCCAAGTCGCTCGAGGCCTGGACGGGGGTTCCCGCCCCCGAGACGGCCCCCACCATGAGGAGGGCGGCGGCGAAGGCTCTTGGCTACTGATATTGTTCCGATCCAGACTGGCCCCATGACAGGCGCCCTTGCCGACGTGTCAGCGATGCACCCCTGGTTCTTCCCGGCGGTCGTCTTCGTCCTTGGCGCCTGCATAGGAAGTTTCCTGAACGTCGTCATCTACCGCGTGCCGGCGGGAAAATCGATCGTCCGGCCGGGCTCCGCGTGCGCGTGCGGCGCGCCCATCGCCTGGCACGACAACATCCCCGTGCTCTCATGGATCATCCTGCGCGGCCGCGCCCGGTGCTGCGGCCGCCCCTTCT
>DATNLY010000275.1:0-3521 GCA_035602635.1 Opitutaceae bacterium
ACCTCTCCGGCAACGGTATCGTTGTCGACTCGTTCGTCATCGAGAAGCCCACGTTCATGAACAAGGAGTACGTGGACAACATCGAGAGGCGCCAGGTGCAGATCATCATCCAGAGCCGCGCGCACGAGGAGCAGCTTGCGAACGAGGCCCTGGCGCTCGCCGCGAAGTCGGCCGCCCAGAAGCAGCTCAACGAGCAGGTGGTGGCCGCCGACGCGGCCAAGCAGGTCGCGATCCTCCAGCAGGAGGCGACCGCGCAGCAGTCCATCATCCAGACGAGCGCGAACGCCAAGAACGCGGTCACCCAGCAGGAGGCCGAGAGCAAGAAGATCGTCCTCGCGGCGCAGGCCGAGGCCGACAGGCAGGTCGCGATCTCGCAGGCCAGCAAGACGGCCGAGCTCAACAGGGCCGTCGCGATCGAGGCCGTGGGCAGGGCGCAGGCCCAGGCGAACTCGCTCCTCCTGACGTCCTATTCCGTGGCGGGCGCCGACCTCTACACCCGCATCCAGGTGGCCCAGAGCTTCGCCCAGGCGATCAACAACGTGCGCTACTACCCGCCCAACGCGACCTTCAACACGATCGCGTCGGACTTTGACAAGGGCCTCTCGCTCCTAGTCGGCCAGCCCGTCAAGGCCGCCGGCCCCTGAGGGCCGGCGCCGGGCCTCAGTGGCCCTTGCCCGCGGACAGCCCGACGATCGCCTCGGACCTGCTCAGCCGCCTCCACGCGTACCCGTAGTAGGCGACGAAGCCGAAGCAGCAGAGCGGCACGATGAAGCTGCGCGACATGCCGTAGTTGTCGCCGACGGCGCCCATCAGCTTGGGCAGGATGGCGCCTCCCATGATCGCCATCACGATGTAGGCGGAGGCCTTCTTGGCCCTCGCCCCGAGCCCGTGGATTCCGAGGGCGAAGATCGTGGGGAACATGATCGACATGAAGAAATAGCTCAGGAAGACGCATATCACCGACGGCCAGCCGAGCTTCATGATCACGAGCAGGCAGATGACGACATTGATGATTCCGTAGAGCCCGAGCACCTTGTGGGCCGCGAATTTCTTCAGCAGCGCGGCTCCGGAGACGCGGCCTGCGAGGAAGCAGACGAAGCCCAGCGAGGCGAGGAAGGAGGCGCCCTTGTCGCTGATCGCGAGCACCCCGAATTTGTTGTTCTCAAACCAGCCCGCCATCATGCCCGTGTTCCACGACGCGGGGATGGGGGGCGCCTCGGCCGTCATGTAGTTGATGAAGAAGCTGAAGATGCCGGACTGGGCGGCGACGTAGAAGAACTGCGCGGCGACCGCCATCACGAAGTGCGGGTGCGTCCAGATGGAGTGGGAGGCGGCCGGCGTGCTGTCGTCCAGGTGGTAGTCGTCCTCCGTCTTTATGTCCGGCAGCTCCGCGAAGTAGAAGACGACCGCCAGGACGACGACCACGAGGGCGATAGTGAAGTAGGGGATCCAGAGCGTCTGGCTGCCCGTGCTCGCTCCCGCGGCGTCCTTCGAGTAGAAGAACAGGCCGCCGAGTATCGGCCCGAAGATCCAGCCGACGCCGTTGCAGGACTGCGCCAGGTTGATGCGGGTCGCGGCGAACTGCGGCGGACCGAGCACGGTCGTGTAGGGGTTGGCCACGGTCTCGAGGAAGGTGAGGCCCGCCGCGATGACGCAGACCCCGAGCAGGTAGGCCCAGAACTCCGCGATGTGCGTGGCCGGCACGAACCAGAATCCCCCCAGGGCCACCAGCAGGAGCCCGGCGATGATCCCGCCCTTGTAGCCCAGCCGGGTGGCGAGCCAGCCCGCGGGGAGCGCCATCAGGAAGTAGCCGAGGTAGTGCGCGAACTGGACCCAGGCGGACCTGGCCAGGGTCAGGTGGAGCACCTGCTGGAAATGCTTGTCCATCACGTCGATCATGCCGTTGCAGACCCCCCAGAGGAGGAAGAGCGAGGAGACGAGGGCGAACGGCACGACGTGGCTGCCGCCCTCCTTGGACTTGAAGAGGCTGATTTTTTCTTGGGGCATGGGGGTTGGGGTTTTCCTGGCGGGAGAACGGTTCAGGCGAGGCGGTAGGTCCGCGCGGTGTTGCCGTCGAAGATCGCCTCCCGCTCGGCGGCGGACAGGTGCGCGGTCATGGCTTGGGCCGTGTCCAGCCAGCGGGAATAGCTGCTGGCGAGCTTGACGACGGGCCAGTCGCCTCCGAAGAGGAGGCGCGGGGGGCCGAACGCGTCGAGGAGCGTCGAGACATAGGGCTGCAGGTCGGCGGGCGTCCATTTCCCGCGGTCGGCCTCGGTGACGAGGCCCGAGAACTTGCAGACGACGTTGGGCAGCGCGGCCAGGGCGCGGATGTTCGCCCGCCACGGGTCGAGGAGCCCGGCGCGGATGCCCGGCTTGCCCGCGTGGTCGAGGACGAAGCTCGTCCCCGGCGAGCGGCGCACGAGCTCGACGACGGAGGCCAGCTGGTGGTGCTTGCAGCAGATGTCGAAGCTCAGGCCGGCGGCGGGCAGCTGGGCGATGCCCTCGACGAACGCGGGCCTGATGCAGTAGTCCGGGTCCGTCTCGTCCTCGATGTTGTGGCGCACGCCGCGGACGAGCGGGTGCCCCTTCAGCTCGGCGATGGCGGCCGTGGTCTTTGCGCCGGCGTTCATGGTGGCCTTGGCGACGATGGCGCGTATGCGCGGCTCGGCCGCGGCGAGCTTCTCGACCCAGCGCACCTCGTCCAGCCACGGGGAGCCGCAGTCGACGAAGACGATCCGCGACGGCATGGCGTCCCCTGCCTCGGCCCGCAGGTCCTTCGGCTCGTGCGCGTGCGCGATCGCCGGCACCTGGGAGAGCCAGGGGCAGGGCATCAGCGCGGTGTTCCAGAAATGCACGTGGGCGTCGGTGAGCTTCATGGTCGGGATCCTAGGCGAGGATGGGGTCGCGGTTCTCGGGGCGGCCGCGGGTGAAGTTGTGGTTGCGGACGGGGCGCAGCAGGGCGAGCACCTGGCCGATCAGCTCGAAGTCCGGCTCCTCCTCGGCCCACGCCACGTTCCTCCTGATGTTCTCCGGGTTCGCGGTTCCCACGAGCGTCGTGGCGATCTGCGGGTGAGCGACGCAGAACTGGACGGCCAGCCTGACCGGGTCGACGCCCTTCGCCTCGCAGAACTCCACCGCCCGGCGGCAGCCCTGCACGACGGCCGGCGGGGCCGGGTGCCACGCGGGCACGCCGCGGGCGGTCAGGAGGCCCATCCCCGTCGGGGACGCGTTGATGACGCCGACGCCCCTCTCTAGGCAGTACGGGAGGATTGAGGCGAGCGAGGTGTCGTTGAGCTCGTAGTGGCAGAAGGAGAGGATCGCCTCCACCGTCCCGGGCGCGACCCGCCCGATGACCGCCGGGAAGATCCCCAGCGGCAGGCCCGTGATCCCGATGTGCCCGAGGCGGCCCTGCTCGCGCAGGCGGACCAGGGCCGGGAGCGTCTCGCCCGTGATCTGGCCCAGGTCGGCGAACTCGATGTCGTGGCAGTGGACGAGATCGAAGTAGTCCACGCCCAGGCGGG
>DATNLY010000278.1:0-3571 GCA_035602635.1 Opitutaceae bacterium
AAGGAGGCGCGCGAGGTGCGCGCGCATCACCCATCCTCCGGAGAACGTCTTCGCGAGCTTGTCGGCGTCGCCCTCGCGGAAGCCCAGGCCGGCCAGGATCTTCTTCGCGCGCGGCTCGAGCGTCCAGTCGATGTCGTGGTCGTCGTCGTTCTCCGGGAAGAGCTTCTTGCCGCTGGTCGCGATCTGAAGGATGGTCTCGTCGCCGACCGGGGCGCTCTCCTGCGGGAGGTAGCCGAAGTCCGCGCCGCGCTCCCACTCGATCGTGCCGGTGTCGGGCGACTCCTCGCCGAGGATCAGGTTGAAAAGCGTGGTCTTTCCCGCGCCGTTCGGGCCGACGAGGCCGTAGCGGTCGCTGCGCGCGATGAACAGCGACACGTCCGCGAACAGCGTGCGTGTGCCATAGGTCTTCGTGACGTCGGCGATCGTGAGCATGGAAACCCTGCATCAAACACCCACAACGCCGGCCGCGTCAATCACGCCGATTTTTTGTAGCAAGTCCGTTGGCGCGCGTTTATATTATTGCCGAGTCCACGCCATCAATGAGCGCCAAATCCAGAAAAAAAGCCCCGGAGGTCCTCAACGCGTCCCTTGCGCGGGCAAAGGGCCCGGTCTCGAGGTTCCTGGCGCGCCATTACCGGCATTTCAACGCTGCGTCGCTCCTGGACGCGGCGAAGGCCTATGACGCCCACCTGAAGGCCGGCGGGAAGATGCTCGTGACCCTCGCGGGCGCGATGTCCACCGCGGAGCTCGGTATCTCGCTCGCCGAGATGATCCGGCGCGGGAAGGTCCACGCCGTCGTGTGCACGGGCGCGAACCTCGAGGAGGATGTCTTCAACCTGGTCGCGCACGACTATTACGAGCGCGTGCCCGACTACCGGCAGCTGACGGCCGCCGACGAGCAGGCGCTCCTCGACCGGCACATGAACAGGGTGACGGACACCTGCATCCCGGAAAAGGAGGCCATGCGGCGGATCGAGGAGATCGTCCTCGACGAATGGGTGGCCGCCGACCGCGCCGGGAAGAGCTTCTTCCCGCACGAGTACCTGTACAAGGTCCTGCGCAGCGGGCGGCTGAGGAAATTCATCCAGATAGACCCGAGGAATTCCTGGCTGCTGGCCGCCGCCGAGAGGAACCTGCCGATCGTGGTCCCGGGATGGGAGGACTCGACGCTGGGAAACATGTTCGCGGCCCATGTCATCACCGGCGTCGTCAAGAACGTGCATACCGTGCGCTCGGGCGTCGAGTACATGACCGAGCTCGCACGCTGGTACACGGGGGCGGCGAGGCACCTGAGGACCGGCCACGGTTCGATCGGGTTCTTCCAGGTGGGCGGCGGGATCGCGGGCGACTTCCCCATCTGCGTGGTGCCGATGCTCCACCAGGACCTGAAGAAGTCGGGGATCCCCCTCTGGGGGTACTTCTGCCAGATCAGCGACTCGACGACGAGCTACGGCAGCTATTCGGGCGCAGTCCCGAACGAGAAGATAACCTGGGGCAAGCTCCGGGCGTCGACGCCGAACTTCATCATCGAGTCGGACGCGACGATCGTCGCCCCGCTGATCTTCGCCTGGGTGCTCGGGGAGTGAGCATGCCCAATCGGCTCGCGTCAGCGACGTCGCCCTATCTCCTGCAGCACGCGGACAACCCGGTGGACTGGCGTCCCTGGGGCGCCGAGGCGTTCGCGGCCGCGCGCGAGCTGGACCGCCCGATCTTCCTGTCGATCGGGTACTCGACGTGCCACTGGTGCCACGTGATGGCCCACGAGTCGTTCGAGAACGAGGCCGTCGCCGCCGTCCTGAACGCGAGCTTCGTCCCCATCAAGCTCGACCGGGAGGAGCGGCCCGACGTCGACCGGGTCTACATGGCCTACCTCCAGGCGCTCACGGGGCAGGGGGGATGGCCGCTGAGCGCCTGGCTCACGCCGGACCTGAAGCCGTTCTACGTGGGCACCTACTTTCCGCCGGAGGACCGCCATGGGCGGGCCGGGTTTCCCACCGTGCTCAGGGCGATCGCGCGGGGCTGGAGGGAGGACAGGGCGAAGCTGGTCGAGGAGGGGGAGAGGGTGGTGCAGTCGCTCCGGGAGAACGCGGCGCAGGAGGCGGCGCCCGCGGGGCGGATCGACGCGACGCTCGCCCAGGCGGCCGGCGCCGCGTTCGAGAGGGCCTACCAGTACTACGCCGAGTCGTTTGACCAGGCGAACGGCGGCTTTGGCGGGGCGCCGAAGTTCCCGAGGCCCGCGAACCTCGCGTTCCTTCTGCGGTGCGCCGCCGTGCAGGGGGTGTCCAGCGAGGCGGGGGCCGAGGCTGCGGGTATGGTCGCGCGGACGCTGGGCGGCATGGCGCGCGGCGGGATCCACGACCACGTCGGCGGCGGGTTCCACCGCTACTCGGTGGACGCCGAGTGGTTCATGCCGCACTTCGAGAAGATGCTCTACGACCAGGCGCAGGTCGCGTCCTGCGCCCTGGACGCGTGGCGGGCGACGGGCGACGAGCGGCCCGCCTGGCTTGCGCGCGCGACCCTGGACTATGTGCTGAGGGACATGACGTCGCCGGAGGGCGCGTTCTACTCGGCGGAGGACGCGGACTCGCCGAGGGGGGAGGGCCAGGAATCCGTGGAGGGGGCCTTCTATGTCTGGACCACCGGGGAGCTTGAGGACGCCCTCGGCCCCGATGCCGCCTTCCTGGCCGGCCATTACGGGGCCATGCCCGGCGGGAACGTCCCGCCCGGCCGCGACCCCCACGGCGAATTCACCGGCAGGAACATCCTGGCGCAGGTGCGCCCGCTCTCCGAGACCGCGCGGCTTGGCGGGATGGAGCCCCAGGCCGCGAGCGACCTGCTTGTGTCGTGCCTCGGCCGGCTGCTCGCCGCGCGGTCGCGCAGGCGGCGGCCCCACCTTGACGACAAGGTGGTCGCGGGCTGGAACGGGCTCATGATCTCCGCCCTGGCGCGTGCCGCCTCGGCGCCGGCGCAGTGCCTTGCCGACCGGCGCCGGGCGTACCTGGAGGCGGCGCTGCGCGCGGCGGCGTTCGCGGTGGGCGCGCTCCTGGACCTTCCCGGGGGGCTGCCCCGCAGGTCATGGCGTGCGGGCGCCGGCTCGGGACCGGGATTCGCGGAGGACTGCGCCTTTCTCATCCAGGCATGGCTCGACCTTTACGAGGCCACCTTCGACACGGTGTGGCTCGATAGGGCCGAGCGGCTGCAGGGGGCGATGGACGCCGAGTTCTGGGACGCCGGGGGCGGCGGGTATTTCAACTCGTCCGCCGGGGCCGCCGACGTGTTGGTCCGCCTGAAGGAGGACTATGACGGGGCCGAGCCCGCGGCGACTTCCGCCGCGGCGCTCAACCTGTTCCGGCTTTCGTCGCTGACGGGCGACATGGGGCTCAGGGAGCGCGGGCGGCGCGCGATCGCCGCGTTCCGCGGGAGGTGGGAGCCGGCCCCGCACGCGATGCCCCAGCTCCTGTGCGCGTTCGAGTCGGCGCTTGAGCCGCCGCGCCACGTGGTCCTGACCGGGGACCCGGGATCGGCGGATTTCGCCGCGCTCTCGGCGGCGGCCCAGGAGGGCCTGGGGCCC